>NZ_JAELTO010000089.1 GCF_016428875.1 Xylophilus sp. ASV27 | reverse complement strand
CCCCCCCCCCCCCCCCCCCCCCCCCCCCCCCCCCCCCCCCCCCCCCCCCCCCCCCCCCCCCCCCCCCCCCCCCCCCCCCCCCCCCCCCCCCCCCCCCCCCCCCCCCCCCCCCCCCCCCCCCAAAACCCTTTTTTAGATGTGTATAAGAGACAGGAGCCGGACCATCCAGTCGATCGCCTGCTCCGTGGCGGCGTCCAGGGACGGGGGCACGCCTCAACCCGCCGGACAGGTGTAGAGATGCACGATGGCCTGCTTGACGTAGCGCTCGACCGTGGTGACCGAAACGCCCATGCGGGCCGCGATCTCGCCATGCGCCAAGCCCTCCAGGCGCCGCAGCAGGAAGGCCTGGCGCACCTTTGGCGGCAGCCCGTCGAGCCAGCGGTCCAGGGTCTCGATGGCCTCGCGCACCAGCGCATAGGTTTCGGGGGAGGGGGCCAGTTCTTCGGGCTGCGCGGCCAGCGTATCGAGCCAGGCGCGCTCCAGTTCGCGGCGGCGCCAGAAGTTGCAGAGCAGGCGCTGCGCCAGCGTGGTCAGGTAGGCGCGCGGCTCCTGCAGCACCGGGGCCTGGCCGCCGGTGATGACGCGCACGAAGGTGTCCTGCGCCAGGTCCGCCGCCACGTGCTCGTCGCCCAGCCGGCGGCGCAGCCAGCCCAGCAGCCAGGCGCGGTGCTCCCGGTAGAGGGCGTCGATCGGGGCGGCCGCAACGGGGGAGGACATGGGGTGTGAATGCCGGAATGAGAATTCATCTCATTCTATGCGGAGATTCACACCATGCCCTGCTGCGCCATCGACAGCGATTGCCCCGGTGCCACGATGACATGGTCCAGCACCCGCACGTCGACCAGCGCCAGCGCCGCCTTCAGCGTCTGGGTCAGGGACTGGTCCGCGCGCGAAGGCTGCACCTGGCCGCTCGGGTGGTTGTGCGCGAGCACCACCGCCGCGGCCTGGTGCTGCAGCGCGCGCACCACCACTTCGCGCGGGTAGACGCTGGTCTGGCTCAGGGTGCCGCGGAACATCTCGTCCATGGCGATCAGGCGGTGCTGCGCATCGAGGAACAGCACGGCGAACACCTCGTAGGCGCGCGGGGCGAAGTGCAGTTGCAGGTAGTCGCCCACGGCTTGCGGATCGTCGAACACCTGGCGCTCGCGCAGGCGCTGCGCCAGCGCGCGGCGCGACAGCTCCAGCACGGCCACCAGCTCGGCGCGCTTGGCGCTGCCGCCCAGGCCCTTGATGCGCTTCAGGTCTTCGGCGGTGGCGTGCAGCAGGCCGGCCACGCCGTCGAAGCTGTCGAGCAGTTCCTGCGCCAGTTGCAGCACGCCGCGCCCGGGCAGGCCGGTGCGCAATAGCAGGGCCAGCAACTCGACGTCGCTCAGGGCGCCCGGGCCGCGCGCGAGCAGCTTCTCGCGCGGGCGGGCATCGGCAGGAAGGTCTTTGACGGGCATGGGCGAAAAGGCGGCGCGGCCGAAAAAACGCCCCGCCGCGCACCGGAGAAGCCTGGGTTTCTACAATGGAGCCCAGATTATCGGTACCTCCATGTCCTCTGCTTCCATTTCGCCGGCTGTCGTGCAGCCCGGTTCCTTCCTCACGCTGCATTACCGCCTGGCGGGACCGGCGGGCGACATCATCAACACCTTCGCCGGCAAGCCGGCCACGCTGTCGCTCGGCACCGGCGAGCTTTCGCCCGCCGTGGAGGAGCGCCTGATCGGCCTGGCCGAGGGCACGCGCACCCGCTTCGAGCTGCCCGCCGGCGCCGCCTTCGGCGAGCGCAACCCGCACATGCAGCAGTGGGTGGCGCGCAGGCTGCTGGCCGAATTGGGCGACCCGGACGAGCAGTACCACGTCGGCGACGTGGTGCAGTTCCCCACGCCCGACGGCCAGGGCCGCTATGCCGGCTCCGTGCAGCAGGTGAAGGACGAGGCGGTGCTGTTCGACTTCAACCATCCGCTGGCCGGCCAGCCGGTGACCTTCGAAGTACAGCTGATCGGGGTGCTGTGAACACGGCCGCGCCCTCCCAGACTGCACTCGACGTGGTCCTGGCCGAGCCGCGCGGCTTCTGCGCGGGGGTCGACCGCGCCATCGAGATCGTCGAGCGCGCGCTGCAGAAGTTCGGCGCGCCGATCTACGTGCGCCACGAGATCGTGCACAACACCTACGTCGTCAACGACCTGAAGCAGAAGGGCGCGATCTTCATCGAGGAGCTGTCCGACGTGCCGCCCGGCGCCACTCTGGTGTTCAGCGCCCACGGCGTGAGCCGCGCGGTGCAGGACGAGGCCAGGGCGCGCGGTTTTGCGATCTTCGACGCCACCTGCCCGCTGGTGACCAAGGTGCACGTCGAGGTCGCCAAGCTCGCCAAGGAAGGCTTCGAGTTCATCATGATCGGCCACAAGGGCCACCCCGAGGTCGAAGGCACCATGGGTCAGCTCGAACACGGCATCCACCTGGTGGAAGACGTGGAAGACGTCGCCAGGGTGCAGCCCGGCCAGACCGAGAAGCTGGCCGTGGTGACCCAGACCACGCTCAGCGTGGACGACGCGGCCGAGATCTCCGCCGCCGTGCGCGCGCGCTTTCCCCGGGTGCGCGAGCCCAAGCAGCAGGACATCTGCTACGCCACCCAGAACCGCCAGGACGCGGTCAAGGTCATGAGCCCGCAGGTGGAGCTGGTGATCGTCGTCGGCAGTCCGACCAGCTCCAACAGCAACCGCCTGCGCGAACTGGCGGTGCGCCTGGGCACCGAGAGCTACATGATCGATTCGGCGGACGAACTGCAGCCTGCTTGGTTCGAGGGCAAGACCCGCATCGGCCTGACCGCCGGCGCCTCGGCGCCCGAGCTGCTGGTGAACCAGGTGATCGAGCGCATGCGCGCGCTGGGCGCGGTCTCGGTGCGCAAGATGGCGGGCATCGAGGAGACCTTGAAGTTCCCGCTGCCCAAGGGCCTGAAGATAGAGGGCTGATTCAGCCCCAGAGGTCCAGCGGGGGCTCGGCCACCATCGCGCGCAGCAGATCGCCGCGCGCGATGAAGCCGCACAGCGCTCCCTTCTCATCGACCACCGGCAGGCCGGGCAACTCGTGCGCCAACAGCACCTGCGCCACGTGCCGCACGTCGGTGTCCGGCGTCACGGCCGGCACCGGCGACAGCATGTGCGCCTGCACTGGCGTCGCGCCGTTCTCCGCTCCGGCGTCCGGCGCCCTCGCGCGGATCAGCAGGCCCACCAGGTCCCCGTTGGCGCCGAGCACCGGCGCCTGGCCGACCCCGCCCGCGTCCAGTTCGCGCAGCGCTTCGGCCAGCGTGGCGCCGACCTGCACGCTCAGGACCCGGGGCGTCATCAGCTCGGACACCCGCCGCACCAGGCGCGGCCCGCCGCGCGTGGGCTGCGTATACGCGGTCACCGCATCCTGCGCCACGCCGCCCTGCGGCCGCGCTGCGGGCGGGGTGTCCGGGCTCGGCGCCGGCACCCCCACCGCCTCGCCCGCGCGCAGCCGCCGCGGCGCCGATACCGGCGGCAGACCTGCCGCATCACCGCCGTAGCCGCGCCCCCCGAGCCCGTAGATGTAGAACATGGCGATCTCCTGCTTGCCCCGGCATGGTAGTCCGGTAGCCGCCGGGCCCCAAAACTACAATCGGATGATGCTAGACATCACCCTTCTCCGGCGCGACCTCGACTCCGTGCTCGCCCGCCTCGAAGCCCGCAAGGCGGGCCAGACCTTCCTCGACGGCGCGGCCTTCGCCGCGCTGGAGGCCGAACGCAAGACGCTGCAGACCCGCACCGAGGAGCTGCAGGCCGAGCGCAACAGCGCGTCCAGACAGATCGGCCAGCGCAAGTCCAAGGGCGAGCCGGCCGACGACCTGATGGCCCGCGTCGCCGCGATCAAGGACGAACTGGAATCTTCCGCCATACGGCTCGACGCACTGCAGTCCGAACTGCAGTCCCTGCTGCTGGCCGTGCCCAACCTGCCGCACGAGAGCGTGCCGGTGGGCGCCGACGAATCCGGCAACGTCGAACTGCGTCGCTGGGCGCCGCACGGCCTTGCGCCGAAGAAGTTCGATTTCCCGGTGAGGGACCACGTCGACCTGGGGGCGCCGCTGGGGCTGGACTTCGACACCGGCACCAAGCTCGCGGGGTCGCGCTTCACCGTCATGAAGGGCCCGATGGCGCGGCTGCACCGGGCGCTCGCCCAGTTCATGCTGGACCTGCAGACCCAGCAGCACGGCTACACCGAGTGCTACGTGCCCTACATCGTCAATGCCGACTCCATGCGCGGCACCGGCCAGTTGCCCAAGTTCGAGGGCGACCTGTTCGCCGCCAAGAAGGGCGGCCAGGACGGCGAGCCCGCGCCGGACAACGCCGCGCTCTACCTGATCCCCACCAGCGAGGTGCCGCTGACCAACTTCGTGCGCGACGAGATCGTGGCCGAGGACGCGCTGCCGATCCGCCTGACCGCGCATACGCCCTGCTTCCGCTCGGAAGCCGGCAGCGCCGGGCGCGACACGCGCGGGCTGATCCGCCAGCACCAGTTCGACAAGGTCGAGATGGTGCAGGTCACCCATCCCGAGAAGAGCTACCTGGCGCTGGACGAGATGGTGGGGCACGCAGAGACCGTGCTGCAGAAGCTCGGCCTGCCGTACCGCGTGGTGTCGCTGTGCACCGGCGACATGGGCTTTGGCGCCGCCAAGACCTATGACCTGGAAGTCTGGCTGCCAGCGCAGGACACCTATCGCGAGATCAGTTCGGTCAGCAACTGCGAAGCCTTCCAGGCCCGCCGCCTGCAGGCCCGCTTCAAGAATGCCCAGGGCCGCAACGAGTTCGTGCACACCCTCAACGGCTCCGGCCTGGCCGTGGGCCGCACGCTGGTGGCCGTGCTGGAGAACCACCAGAACGCCGACGGCTCCATCACCGTGCCCGAGGCGCTGCGGCCCTACATGGGCGGCGTCACGACCCTCAAGGCCGGCTGATGCGTCCGGCCCGGGCGCGCCGGTGGTGCACCTGGGCCGTGGCCAGCAGGATGAACAGCCCCAGCGCCAGCACGCCCGGCCAGGGGAGGCCGGGCACCGGCTGCGCCACGGGTGCCGCGGCCGGGGCCACGCGGAAGATCGCCAATTCGTCGAAGGAGACGGGCGATCGGCTGTAGAGCGCGATCCTGTCCATCGCTGGCGCCAATCCGTTGGCCTGCGTTTGCGCTGCGGGCGGGTTCAGGTAGTCGAAGGTGGCCAGGTCGGGATTCACCCAGAGCCTGGTCGTCATCTGCATGTAGTCGATCTGCACCAACACCAACGACTGGGTTCCCAGCAGGCTGCCGGCGGTGCAGCCCACGGTGTCCAGGCCAGCGTCCAATATCGAGTACCGGGCGTTGGGGCTGCTTCCGCAGTTGCCGTTGCCGCCAATACCGCCTGTCAGGGCGCCCCCGGCAGAGAATCGCAGCGTGGGAGTGCCGCCGCCGCTCACGGCGCCAAACTGGGCCAGGAACCTTACGAAGACGACACCCGAGTCGACCAGCGGCAGGGTCCGCGCGGCGTCGTTCAACGCGGTGCCGGCGAAGTAGACGACGCGTCCGCCTGCCGATGTGATGCCGGGATAGCTGAGGGTGCCGGCACTGGTGCGGAAGTCGGTGAAGGTGGCGCTGTCCGAGAGCCATGCCGAGGTCCAGCCGGCGTTCGAATTTCCCAGGCCGGTCAAGTTGCTGCCGTCGGGGTACTCAAAACTATCGCTCGCCACGCTGGTGATGGTCACCGGGGCCGCTGCGGTAGGGCCGGCACTGGCCAGGAGCAGCGCAATCGCTGTGATGGTCTTGGCGATGGATTTCATGGATGTTCTTGTGGGCTACACGATTCGCCTGGCGGGTGCCGGGTATGGTCCTCCATCCAGCCCCATTCCTGAATATGCTGCTATCGGGACGCTGCAGACCAGGAGGAGGCTCTTGAAGATTTCAGACTGTAGCGCAGCAATGTAACAATTTGATATTGATGCGCGCCTGTGCCGCCAGGTGGCAATGGGCGCCGGATTTTGCGCAGCTGGCAGCGCGTATCCGGGCTCTGGAGCGCCATGGGGTCGGGGCCGGAAAGGGCCTCTTGGGAGCGCGCCTCAGGCAAGGCTGGCGTGCGTGCAGGACTGTCTGGAGCCGACTTCTGCAGGAATCCCGGGCGCTGCAGGAACACGGGACAAAGCCATACCGAGTCGGCAATTTGTAGGAGGATCGAGCCCCATGACCGTTGCCAAGCCCACCCTGCCGGATACGCGCATCCCTGTCGCCTGGGTCGAGCATGACCGGGTCATCCGGGAACTGGTAGTCGGCGCGGTGCGATCCGCTCCGGACTTGGTGCGGGCCGATCGAGCGGCGGATCCTGATGCGCTTGCGCGGTGCTGCGCGTTCGGCCCACGCACCCGGGGGCAGGAACTGGCAGCCCGTGCCAGGCGTTGGACCGGCGGCCGGTGCGGCCAGCCGGGCGGGCCCGTCCGTCGTGCTGTCCGGGCGCGTGCGCGAGACGCTGGAGATGATCACCAAGGGCAGTGCCTTGGACGAGATCGCCGCGTACATGCAGGCGGCCCCTCACACCGTGCAGACCTGCGGGCGCCGCATCCACAGCAAGCCCAAGGCGAGTTCGCGCGCCGGATTGCTTCATGAAGCTCGGCAACTGGGTCTCCTGCCTCCATGAGGTATGTCTTCTGGCCGTGGCCTGGCTGGTCTGGCCGGCAACGGCCGGGTGGGCCGCGCCTGCGCCATCGCCGCTGCTGCATGGCACGCAGGCAGAGATCCTGCGCGACACACCTGCCCGGATGCACTCGGCCCCAGTGCTGGAGGCGGTGGACGAGGCGCAGTTGGCGGGCCGCTGGGAGCCGACCGCGCTTCCCCTCGCATTGCCGCGCAATGCCCTGCCGGGCTTGCAGACCACCTGGATACGGATACGCCTGGACGCGCTGGAAGAGGTTCGCGGGGCGACGCGCTTCTACCTGCCGCGCTGGCTGGCGGCGGGGTACCTGGCGATCTACGCTGACGGGCGCCTGGTCTACCAGTCGCCTGGTTCGCCGGTGTGGAGCCTGTTCACGCACCCGGCCGTCATGTTCCCCCTGAGCCAGGGCGTGGACGGCACGCCGCCCAGGACTCTGCTGGTGCGCATCGACCGGTCGGGGGCGCAGGCCGGGGCACTGTCTTCCTTCTACCTCGGCGAGCCGGCACAAGTGGCGACGCTGGCAGAGCGCAAGGATTTCCTGGAGGTGCAGATGCCCTTCATGATGAGCGCTGCCTTCGTGCTGGTGGGTGTCTTCGCGCTGGGCGTGTGGGTGGTGCGGCGGCGTTACCCGGGCCACCTGATCTTTGCGATTTCGCTCCTCAGCATGCTGCGCCGCTGGCATTTCGAACTGGGCATCGAGCGCCTGCCGGTGCCGGACGTGTGGTTCGTCTGGCTGACCCTCAACGCACTGGTGTGGCAGATCGTCTGCACCCACCAGCTGCTGCGCCTGCTGCACGGCCGGCGCCAGCCGGTGCTGATGTCCGGCCTGGTGGCTATGGGCTGCTTGCTGACGGTGGTGTCCCTGCCGGCGGGTTTCCTGCATCTGCCGAACCTGCTGGTAGCGCGGCAAACGGCCTATCTCATGGTGATGGCGATGGCGCTGGTCGTTTCGGTCAACGGCTGCATCCTGGCCTGGCGCACGCGCTCGGTGGATGCGGCGCTGCTGGCTGGCGCCTTCACGATCACCTTTGTCGGCGGCGTGGCGGACTATGTCAGGCTGCTGTACTTCACCGATGCCGAGAGCGTCTATTTCACGCCGCATGCGGCCCTGGTCTTCGCGCTCACCTGCATCTACATCCTGTTCCGCCGCTACCTGCGGGGCATGGACGATATCGAGTCGGCCAATGCCGGCCTGGAAGAGCGCGTCCGGGCGCGCGAGGTGGAGCTCAAGCAGAGCTACGAGCGCCTGCACCAGGTGGAGATGCGCCAGACCTTGATCGAGGAGCGGCAGCGGTTGATGCAGGACATGCATGATGGCCTGGGCTCGTCGCTGACCAGTGCGCTGCGGGTGGTGGAGAGCGGGCAGCGCGGCAATGTGGACCTCAGTGGCCTGCTGAAGAGCTGCATCGACGACCTGAAACTGGCCATCGACTCGCTGGAGCCGGTCGACGCCGACCTGCTGCTGTTGCTGGCGACGCTGCGCTACCGCCTCGGCCCGCGCTTGAAGGCAGCAGGCATCCTGCTGCACTGGGAAGTGACGGAAGTGCCCAGGCTGGACTGGCTGGATCCGCGCAAGTCGCTGCACATCCTGCGCATCCTGCAGGAGGCATTCGCCAACATCCTCAAGCACACCCAGGCCACGGAGATCCGTGTCGCCACGGGCCTCGACGGAGGATGGGTATGGGTCACGATCACCGACAACGGACCGGGGTTCGATCCGGAGGAGGGGCGGCAGCGCCGCGGGCGCGGGCTGGCCAACCAGGAGCGCCGGGCCACGGAACTGGGCGGAATGATCGGTTTTGAGGCGGCGCAGCCTGGGACACGGGTGCGCCTGATGATTCCGGTGGACCAGGAGCGCAGCAGGCGCGGCGCGCTGCCCCGCTAGGCCCTCCAGGCGCGGCTCCCGACTATGGTTTTGTCCCCAATTCTGGGGACAGACAGACCGCAGGGAGCGCTGCAGAATCCGCGGCGCTCGTCACCATGGCGCTTTCAAATCAAACCAGACCATGCGGCGTTGGCTGGGTTTGCAGCAGCGGCTTCATTTGTATGTTTTTCTTATCGATCTCAATGTTGATTGTCGATAAATGCCGGATGCCGCATTTGCAGGCTTTTATATTCGATAAAGGGGTAAATATGCCATCGATTAAATGCCTGTTGCAGCGCGCCTGCGTGGTAATAGCCATGTTGTTGTCAAGTGCCGTCCATGCAGATGTGCTGAATGCGTCCAATACGGCAGGGAACAGCCATCGAGGCAACATGTTTGACCTCGAGGCCAACAAGCTCATAGCCATCACCCAGTTCGATGTGAGCCCCATGGGGGACACTACGATCCAGATCTACTACAAGGCCGGGACCTGGGTGGGCTTCGCCAATAGCCCGAATGACTGGACGCTGATACAGACCAAGCCTGTCGTCTATACCGGCGGCTTTGTACCGGTGGCGCTGGATGCTCCCTTCATATTGCCAGCCAATCAGCGCTATGCGTTTTATATTACATCGAACATCAGCACGGTCAACCTGAATTATTCCAATGGCACTGGGGTCGGAAATGTATTCTCGTCCGATGCCAACCTGACCTTCTATGAAGGCGGCGGCCTGGAGTATCCATTCACCCAAGGAACCGGCGCGGTGTATCAGCCCCGTGTGTGGAACGGCGCTATCCACTATGCCATCGTCGGCCCAGTGACCCACTACGCGGTGTCTGCGCCCTCCAGCGCGGTGCAGGGCGCCGGGGTGAGCCTGACGGTCAAGGCGCTTGATGCCAACGGGTACGTGAATCCAGACTATGCGGGCACCGTGCACTTCAGCAGCTCGGACGGCGCGGCGGTCTTGCCGGCCGACGCGGGCCTTGGCAATGGTGCCGGGACCTTCTCGGCAACGTTCCGCACACTGGGCAGCCACACCGTCACTGCCACGGACACGGTCGCGAACGGCATCACGGGCGTGTCCGCGGTCGTCGTGGTCGCGCCGGCCCCGAGCATCCCCACGCTGTCCGAGTGGGCCTTGGTCGGCCTGTCCTTGGTGATCGCCATGTTCGCGATGGCCCGCATGCGGCGGCGCCATGCTTGAGCCGCGCGCGGCGCCACGTCCTGGCCCGTTTGCGCGCCACGGCTACGGACACGCCCGCGCGCTCTGCTAGAATCCGGGCTTCGACACACAGGAGAGGTGGGAGAGTGGTCGAATGTACCTGACTCGAAATCAGGCGTACGTGCAAACGTACCTTGGGTTCGAATCCCACCCTCCACTGCAAGTATTCATATCAGACGGGCCCGAGTGGCCCGTTTTGCATTTCTACCTTCCGTTTTATCTATCGCAGCGACGAGTTCGCTGAGGCTTTTTTCATTTCCAGCCTGCCGCGTACACACCATGCATGACGGCAATGTGCGTCTCGTTTACGGCCTGCGAGTACTGACCCAATATTTCGCGGGTGATTTGCACAGCGTTGTTCGCATTTACGGCGAGGTGAGGCGCTCGTTCAATATCGCGGGGGCCCAGCCGACCGTATCTGTGGAGGAGCACGTTGCGCACCATAGATGCCTCATTCAGAGTGTTTGAGGCATGGGGCGGTATAGCTACCTCGGCTCCGAGCCAACCGAATAGCGTCGTCAACCGAGCGGCAACATCCCATCCACCGTCGGGAGTTTTTTGTTTCGCTTTCTGGTCAAGTTTTTGAGCGATTTCTAGACATTTCTCATCTGACCATGGCCAAGCTGCCATGTCATATGTTCCGCGAGCAAATTTGTCGGCAGCAGCTGTTGCGGCGGAGTTGATCGTCTCCAGTGCCGCCGCGATGATGTTCTCAGTGCCACTCTCGTATGCGGACCAGAGACTCAGGAATGCAAGCACGTTGACTCTGTGATAGTCCTCCGCTTGCATTTCAGATACCCAGCGCAAGTTGTCTTCTGCTTGCGCAACGAGTCTTGTGATCGTCTCTGGTGCCGCCCCTCTCTTATGTCCGGCATCCGCCAGCAAGACTTTATGTAGGGCCCTAGGCCTCCCACCATGTGTAGACAGTCGGTGAGATAGCTGGCTAGAAAGCGATCTCCGACCAGTCGAGAGCCGGTTAGATGCATCGCCTGCAGCACCTTGTGCTCTGGCGATGTTCCTAGCGGACGGTCTTGCAGTTCTGGCATGGCAGGTGCGAGTAGCTCGGGTAGACCTATCGTACCCGTGACCACGTTTTTTTCGCTGCCGTCAGTACGATCTGAGCTTGGCTCCGTCCACCAACTTGGAGGAGGGAGCTATTGGCCCCTTGAGAGAATCTCCTTTTGACTGTCCTAGTCTTTGATGGCGCAGCAGCGATCTCGTGATCGTTTGATTTCCGCCAGCCATAGGTTTTCCCGGCGTTTTATCTATCGTGGTGCAGGGGTTGTTGTATAGCCGACGGTCTATTGGTCAGCCACTGCTGTAGTTCTGGTGCTGCCCCACCGAAGATGGTCCCGACGAACAGTAAAACTACGCCAACAGCTGACACATGGACTCCGCCAGTCGCGGTGGATTCGATCTTCTTTGATACGGCATCAATTTGCCCTGTCACTGGCGTGCCTGTGCGTTCAGGGCTTCTTGCGCTTTGCTTTCAGCCTGCAGGACCGTTATGTATGTCCTGCCCTGCGCATCTTCCAATTTCTTGACGATGCTTTCCAGGTGACCCACGCGGCCTTCGATACTTTGGTCAGCCGAGGGACCGTGAGTGGAGTAGCCATACCCCTGGGCAGACAACCCCGGCAAGGCTATGTTCATAGTGGCCGTTATCGCAGGAGGATTGAGTGGAGGGAATACCTTTATCAATGCCTTGAACTGCGAGCGGACGGTTGGCTGCCCAAATTCAGCTCGTGTTTTCAGGATGCCCCATACCACCGTGAGTACACCGCCTAGCTGCAAGCACATGCCAGCCAGACGAAATGATTGCTCAGTCCAGCCAAGCGAGCCAACAACAACGATGGATATGCCTACCAATGCAATTGCCCACCAATAGGAATTGCTGATAGGGACCCGTTTTACCCAGCGGCCGATCTCCCTCAGCCACCGAACAAATTTCTTCATAGCTCTTGTGCCCTTTGTTGTTGGCACCTGTTATTTCAGGGGCGAAATGGACATTTTCCAGCCCCACCCAGCCGGGCTTTGCAATTGACCCTGGGTGACTATTGCGCAACACCGACTACTCGATGCGCCCTCACGCAGTCATTTCCCTCGTCCACGACCTGGCGCGCTCCGCGTATGACCCTGTACGTAGGTTCCGTTGGATCTTGTGTACCCGCGCACTGTCACGTCGGTTCCTGCAGAGGAGGGGCGACCTCCATATCCCGCTGAGCCACTGTATGGGTAGCTGCTGCCACCAAAGCCGGATGAGTACGACTCTGTCTGCGTAGGCTTGCATGGCTCGGACAATTTGTCCGCATACTGGATTTCCTGGTTATCTCCCTGGATGCAGGCCACTTTCTGATTGGCAGTAACACAGGGTCGATCTTGATACTCGGTCTTCCCGTTGACTTCGCACTTGTAGAGTGGGCCTGCATTCGCACCAGAGCCCACCATGCAGATAGCGAGGAATACTATGGAGCGGAGAACGTGGCCGAGTGTTGGATGCATTCTTGTCTTTCGCGCCTACCATCGATTTTGATGGGCACGATCCCACATCCTGCCCTGGCACTATTGCAACTACTGCAGGCGGTTCCGTCAACGTGAAATTGCCCGAGCCAGACACGCCTTGCGGCTGTTCTGGTCTTTGATGGCGTAGCACGGATCCCGCGATCCTTTGATTTCCGCCAGGCACTGGTTACGCTTGTCACCATCCTTGATGCGGTAGCAACTTCCAGGGTCCCGCTTGACCTGCGCCAGACAGTACGCCCGCTTGTCTGCATCCTTGATCGCGTAGCACTCCGAGGTGCCCGCCATGGCCTCCCCCATCCAGGCCCCTGCGATCATGCAGAGCGACACGAGGAGGTAGCTTCTCGCTATGTTGCTGGTGGTCATGGTGTCCTCATTCGCAAATGCTGTGGAACATGGCCTGCTCCTCGCCAGCGGTGCATATGGTCAGTTGTTGCCCATCACGTTGCCAGCGGAATCTACACATAGCCAGTCCTGACCCGCTGCACGTCAGCATTTCCGGATGGCCTTCGCATCGTGTGTCACCCTCCATGCATTGATCTACGTCCTTGGAGATCACAGGTTGCCAGCCATCACGCAGGAGCACCACCCGCACCTGTGCATAGGATTCGGTACGCGCGAATGGCAGGACGGGATGGCGATTGGGTGTGGCCTGGGTCTGCGACCCATCCACCACAGGCGGTGCAGAGCGATCATTCCCGTCTGGTGCCTTGCGAGAGACCATGAGTGGCGCGCGATTTTCTGCTGCCACGGGTTTGCCGGTGATGTTCTGCCATTGCCCGGCATATGCCCAGTAGGTCTGCCCTTGGTAGGTGACCAGCATGCGTTTGGGCTTGAGGGGTTCTGCATCCTTCGATGATTGCCATTCCATCCAGTCCACCCTCACTGGATCACCATGCGTCACCTCACGGCATTGCCCGCGTGCGATCTTGCGCATGGCCTCCGATCTCCATGCCGCTGCATCTCGCTGCATGTAGGTGTCACTGCTCATGATGCGCCTCTGCATATCCGGTTGGTGACGGAATTTCTCTAGCAGGGCTTGGTTGGTCACATCCTTGGCATCGACGATTTCATCGAGTGATTGCTGCTCACGGCACAGCAGGGCAGGCTCTGTCATGGCGGGGCGCAGTTCCAGTTCTACATCCGGCACGAGCAGTGCGGCAGGGGCCATGACCACGACAGCCAGCCCATACCAGGCCAAGATCACCTTGGCTTTGCCGATGCGACCCCGCCCCCATGTGGCCGATGACCACGCAGTGAGAGATTTCCATTTGGTGGCGAGATAATTTTTCATTGCATTGCTCCCTCTGTGTTGTTGTGTTGACCGGGTGTGTTGTCCCGTGTTGATGCGAGTGGGTCAGAGCTATGACCGACAGTCATATTTCCTGCGCGACGACCGAGGGCGTAGTCAGCCCAGTCCTGCATGAGCTGTTGCCGTTTGGCGAGGAGGTCACCACGCCGATACGCGGCCTCCACCTTGTTGCCCACGGTATGGGCCAGCGCCATTTCTGCGACCTCATTGGGGTAGTCGGTCTGCTCTGCGCACCAGTCGCGGAACGTAGAGCGGAACCCATGGGGCACTGCCTCCAGTTTCAGGCGACGGAGTACCGCCGTGAGCGTCATGTCCGAGAGCGCACTACCTAGTTCGGGATCACGGCTGTTAGGACTCGGGAATACATACGCCTTGCCCGTGGTGCGTCCCGCTGCCAGTGCGATGGCTTTCATTTCTTGCATCAGTGCAATGGCAGCATCCGACAGCGGCACCCGATGGGCCTTGCTGGCCTTCATGCGTTCAGCGGGGATCGTCCATACCCGCGCAGCCAGATCGATTTCTTCCCAGGTGGCTCCGCGAACTTCTCCGGAGCGGGCTGCCGTCAGGATCAGGAATAGCAGGGCCTTGGCACCCATCCCTTCCTGACCCACCAGATGCTCCATGAATACTGGCAACTGCGCATAGGGCAGCGCCTGAAAATGCGTGGTCTTGGTCACCTTGCCCGGAGCAGGCAAGAGCTTGTCCAGCAGCCCCTTCCAGCGCGTAGGATTGGAGTCGGTGCGGTAGCCCCGTGCAATGGCCCAGTCGATGACGGATTCGATGCGACCGCGCAGGCGGGTGGCAGTTTCCGTCTTGCTGGACCAGATCGGCTCCAGCACTTTGAGCACCATCGCCAGCGATATGTCCCGCACAGGCATCTTGCCCAGCACAGGGGTGGCGTACATGTCCAGCGACCGCTGCCACTGCTGCGCGTGCTTGGCGTTCTTCCAGCCCTTCTCATGCGAGGCGATGTACCGCTTGGCCGCCTCACCGAAGGTCATGCTGGTGTGGATTTCCGCGACCAGACGGGCCCGAGCTCTGCGTGCATCCTCGATGGGGTCGATGCCCTGCGCCAATTTGGCACGGGCAGCCCGAGCCGCCTCCCGTGCATCGGCCAGCGTGACGGACGGATAGGAGCCCAGGCCAAGGTCACGCCGCTTGCCTGCCACTTGATAGCGCAATACCCAGCTGCGCGAGCCATACATCGTGACATTGAGGATCAGGCCACGCACACCACCGACATGGTTGGTGCCACGGCGCCAGAGGGCTGCCACCTGGGCCGCGCCCAGTTCCTTGCGAGGTTCGCGGGGCATCATGGCTGCACCTCCGCTGACGCAGGACGGAGATAGCCAGGGGGCTCATAGATCAGTACCTGCCACTCGCACACTGAGGCATGAGTCAGTGCTTGGGTAGGGTCGCCCCCATCCATGGGGATCAGCTCACTCTCGACGGCGCGAGTGCGGCCCTCGGCGAGCCAGTTGGCCCAGACGCGGTAGCGGGCGATCATCCCAGCGTCGCGCTGGTGGAGATAGACGACCTGCAGGGTTGCAGGCGGGTTCGGTGCGGTCAATCGAATTTCCTCCTTGACTGCCACTCTGGAGAATTTGGAGGGCTTGCAGGAAATTTCGATTTCATCGTCCCGGAGCCCGCATGGGGCAAGGCGATGCTCTCCTCTCCCCAATTTCATTGAGCTGGTTGCTATCAATTTCATATCAATGACTCCTATGTCATTGATTTTCAATAGCTTTTTCCAGCGGAGGAGAGGGGGTGTCCGGAGCTGGCGGGCTGTCTTGAGGGACGAGACAGAGGGCGAGTTTTCTTGCGACGCGAGACACGGAGGCTACCCGGCGATGGGGAGTATGGAGGGGAGGGCAGCGGGTAGAGCTACCCGCCATCTGTTCAGGCCAGCTCGTAGGGTTCCAGGGTCCAGCTATAGCTCAGGCCACGCGGGTGACGCGGGTGGCCGTTGGCGGTCAGCTCACCGAATCGGCGCCACTGAGGGTTGTATTTCGCCAGCCGCTGGAACAGCTCGTCCCGGGTGCGGTAGAGGTACGGGCGGTTCATCACCAACTCACCCCAGGCAGCCCAGATGGTGGGATTGGGGTACTGGGCAATGATCTTCTCGATTTCTTCCAGATTGCGCTCGCAGGCCATGGGCGCAGGCTTGGACGGCAGGTCTTGAGGATCGGTGGCCCGCACCGGGTAGAGGTTCAGCATGATGAAACTGTCGAATCCACATTGCTGGGCCACCTTCACCACCTTGGTGACTGTGTTGTCCAGTTTCTCCTGGGTGGCGGTGCTGGGATTGATGCCGATGGTGATGAGCGGACGCTTGCCGATGGTGCCCAGGGTGTAGCGCCACTGGTCGTCGTGCTCGGAGTGGTAGATGTCGTACATAGTGCCTTTCAGGTGGGTATTCGTAGCGTCTGCCCAGTCCGCTCAGGCTCGGGCATCAGATTATTTTGTACCACATATGCGGGTGCATAGAGTCGTCAGGCAACGGACAGTCCCTGCCCATGACCAGGGACGAGGCATTGATCGCTGCGTTCGCCGACGAGCTTCGCTCCCGGCGTGCTGCGCTGCGACTGTCCCAGGAGGAATTGGCCCATCGTGCAGGCATCAATCGGACCTACATCGCCAAGTTGGAGTTGGCACGCAATCAGCCTACATTGACTGTGTTGCTGCGCGTGGCCGAGGCGCTGGAGGTGCCGCTTCCGGAGTTGATTGCTGGGGCTCTTGGTCGGCGGTAGTGGCTCAGCATCTCCGGTGCAGTTAGCCAGGGAGCCGGGAGCGCGGCTGGAGATATGCCCCACGGCTCAGGTATTTGCCTACCATTCACCGGGCCTGTCTGGGCCCAGTAGATATCCAGACGGGCTATTGCTGATGGTTAGGGTGTCTGGGTGGAGCACTCACTTCGGCATGGATGACTTTCCCCGGAGTGCAGGACTCAGCTTCCAGGCAGCGCCCCACTTTCGGTCTTCCCAGCCAGTCCCCCGCTCCCCCGCCCCCTCTCCCCCTTTAGGGGAGGGGGCGTGGGGAGTGGGAGGCTAGGGTCAGTGTGGCAGACGCACCTTACCCTCATGCAGGATCAGGAGTCCGGCATCGATCAGGGACTGGATCGCCTCGCGCACATTCTTGGCGCGATGGTTGCTGCCATAGCCTTCTTCCCCGCTGTCGCACTTGTCCTTGAATGCTTGCGCGACAACCTTGTTGATGGCTTCATAGGTCGCATCCCCCGGAGACTGTTCGCCATCGGGGCCGACGCCTGCGATGCTCAAATGCAAGGTGATTGCCTTTAGCGCCTCATCGGCTCGCTCCTGTGCCTTGGTCTTGGGCGATGGCAGGGCAGCCGGAGCCTCTGCATCCTCGACATGCCGCACCACGATGGATTTCAGGGGCTCCGTTTCATGCTCTGGCTGGAAACTGACCCCTTCGATCTTGAACCATCCGCTTGCCGGTACGCCGTCCCGACCCTTGTCCAGACGCCAGTAGCGATCTTCGCCCGAGCGACCCACTTCGATGGACACGTCCGGATTCGCGTGCAGCGCGTACGCACCGCGTGCACCCCGCTTGGGGTCATTACCGCAGTGGTGCACGAGCAGCACCGCCGCCCCGGTCATCTGCGTCAGGCGCTGCACGTTGGCGATCATCCCGGCCATGGCAGAGTTGCTGTTCTCCTCCGCCATCCCGGCGATGGACGCCGACAGCGTGTCGATCACGATGAACTTGGCATCGTGCTTCAGCGCCGTCAGTGCCAGTTCGTTGACATCCGCCTCGCTGACGACGTTGCAGGGATTGAAGACATAGTGGATGCCTTCCAGGTGGCTGACGCCCCGGTCGTGCTCCAGCGCCTGCACGCGGGTACGCACCCCGATCTGCCCTTCCAGGGCTACATAGATCACATTCGTGCGGGTCACGGGATGCCCTGCCCAGTCAGATCCACTCGCAATAGCCGCCACCATATCGAGCAGCAGCGCGGTCTTGCCCGCCTGGGACTCGCCCCACAGGATGATGACCTCGCCCCCATGGAACACATCGCGCACCAGCCAGACATGCCGGGGCAGATTGCGGAAGTCCTGCGAGGTATGGGTGGGCAGCCCGCGCGTTACCCCCGGCGGGAGCGGCAGGGTAGGCGCGGGCAATTGGAGCAGAGGCGTAGATGCAGGGGGCAGTGCCGCTTCTTCCAGTTCGGGTGCAGGTGCCACCATTGAGGACACGAGCAGAGGTTCAGCTTCCAGGCTGGGAGCGGCTTCCTTCGGGCTCGGCTCGGGCTGGAGCCCCACAGCTTGGGCGACGACCAGCTTCGCCATGTAGTTGCTATCACTGCCAGCAGGCGGGTGCTCGGTTGCCAGATTGTCGGCCTCCAGCTCCTTGCGCAGATTGCGCTGCCAATCGAGGATGGCAGCCATGAGTTGAGCTTCTCCGGCGTACTGGCGCGGGGGCAGAGATGCCGTAGGCAGAGACACCTCTTCAGATTCAGATTCGGGCGCAGGAGCTACCGTCGAGGACACGAGCACCGGTTCAGCTTCCTGGCTGGGTGTAGTGCCAGCGGCTTCCGTCTGCTCGTTTTCCATGGGGCTCGGCTTGGTATTGAGCCCCAGCGCTTGGGCCACGACCTGCTTCGCCACGTAGTTGTTGAGGTTGCGATTGGCCCCAGAGTGGTCAGCGGGGTTGACTTGATGGATAGACATATATGCTTTCTCATTGAATGTTGGGTGACATGCGCAAGACGCCGTGAGACGGGCAGGCAGTTGCCTTGCCCGATCGCCGGTAGATTGGCGTGTGAGCGCCCTGCGACATGCGGATAGACAGGGGCCGGAGCCCCTATCGCTTTAGGTCATGCCTACTTACCTGAGCGCTTGCGAGCGGCAGACTGCTTGCGGGACAGACGGCGCTTCTTGGCTGCCTGCTTGCGCGTCCCGGCCTGATCGACCGGCGTGGTGGCGAGACGGCGATCCATGCGCCACAGCCGGTCACCTACTGCGTCCACGTGATCCATGAGATCGCGCAGCATGGCATTCTGCTGCTTGAGCATCTGGTTTTGCTGTACCAGGGATACAGCCAGCAGGGACAGGGTAAAGTTCACTTCTTGATTCAAGATATGCTCTGACCTTGCCCTCGAAAAACGTATCCCTTGCTGAGTGTTTCAATACAAGCAAGGAAGACGTAAATGAGGAAGACGACGAGAGCGCGCTACACGCTCGAATTCAAGCAAGAGGCGGTGCGGCTGGTC
>NZ_JAELTO010000088.1 GCF_016428875.1 Xylophilus sp. ASV27 | reverse complement strand
CCCCCCCCCCCCCCCCCCCCCCCCCCCCCCCCCCCCCCCCCCCCCCCCCCCCCTTTTTAGATGTGTATAAGAGACAGCGCCCAGGCCGGCGAGCGCGCCCAGCGCCGCGCCGGCCGCGTACTGCGCCGGCCTGGGCCAGCGCACCAGCCGGCGCTGCAGGCTGCAGGCCAGCAGCAGCCAGCCGAGCGTGGCCGGCAGCACGCCGGCCGTCAGCCCCGCCAGCCGCCACAGCCAGTCCAGAGGGCCCGCCGCCCCGAACAGCGCGCCGGCACCGGCGATCGTCTCCACCAGCAGCACCGCGCGCAGCACCACGCCGGCATGGCAGGCGTCGAAGGGCTGCACCGGCGCCGGACGCGCGGGCGCGTCGCCGGTATCCGGCGGCAGGGAGCGGGCCGATAAAATTCGCGCTTCTTTCATGGCAGGCAAGCGGGTCGCCCGGTGTTTGCGTAACAGATTATTGCCAATCCAATGGTTTCCAGCTTTTCCCCGCTTCCCCCCAGCAACCAGCTCGACAAGAAATCGGAAGCGTGGTCCGCCCTGTTCTCCGAGCCGATGAGCGACCTGGTCAAGCGCTACACGGCCAGCGTCTTTTTCGACAAGCGCCTGTGGCAGGCCGACATCCAGGGCAGCCTGGCGCATGCCGACATGCTGGCCGCGCAGGGCATCATCGCCGCGCAGGACCACGCCGCCATCCGGCGCGGCATGGCGCAGATCACGCAGGAGATCGAGTCCGGCGCGTTCGAATGGAAGCTCGACCTGGAGGACGTGCACCTCAACATCGAGGCGCGCCTGACCCAGCTGGTGGGCGATGCGGGCAAGCGCCTGCACACCGGCCGCAGCCGCAACGACCAGGTCGCCACCGACGTGCGCCTGTGGCTGCGCGGCGAGATCGACCTGATCGGCGGGCTGCTCGCCGACCTGCAGAAGGCGCTGGTGGACATCGCCGAGAAGAACGCCGACGTGATCCTGCCCGGCTTCACCCACCTGCAGGTGGCGCAGCCGGTGAGCTTCGGCCACCACATGCTGGCCTACGTGGAGATGTTCGCGCGCGACGCCGAGCGCATGGGCGACCTGCGCCGCCGCGTCAACCGCCTGCCGCTGGGCGCGGCCGCGCTGGCGGGCACCAGCTACCCGCTGGACCGCGAGCGCGTGGCGCGCACGCTGGGCATGGAGGGCGTCTGCCAGAACAGCCTGGACGCGGTGAGCGACCGCGACTTCGCCATCGAATTCACCGCCGCCGCCTCGCTGGCCATGGTGCACATCAGCCGCATGAGCGAAGAGCTGATCCTGTGGATGAGCCAGAGCTTCGGCTTCATCGACATCGCCGATCGCTTCTGCACCGGCTCGTCGATCATGCCGCAGAAGAAGAACCCCGACGTGCCCGAGCTGGCGCGCGGCAAGACCGGCCGCGTGGTCGGCCACCTGATGGGCCTGATCACGCTCATGAAGGGCCAGCCGCTGGCCTACAACAAGGACAACCAGGAAGACAAGGAGCCGCTGTTCGACACGGTGGACACGCTGAAGGACACGCTGCGCATCTTCGCCGAGATGGTCGGCGGCATCACCGTCAAGCCCGAGGCCATGGAGCGCGCCGCGCTGCGCGGCTACGCCACCGCCACCGACCTGGCCGACTACATGACCAAGAAGGGCCTGCCCTTCCGCGACGCGCATGAGGCCGTGGCCCATGCCGTCAAGACCGCCATCGCCCAGGGCCTGGACCTGTCCGAGCTGCCGCTGGAGGCGCTGCAGCAGTTCAACCCGCGGATCGAGTCCGACGTCTACGAGGTGCTGAGCCTGCGCGGCTCGCTCAACGCCCGCAGCACCCTGGGCGGCACCGCCCCGGCGCTGGTGCGCCAGCAGGCGGCGCGGCACCGCGCGCGGCTCGCGTTGCCTTAAGACTCGTCTCAGGAGGCCGGCGCAGAATCCGGCCCTTTACCCGAGGAGCCACGCCCCATGCGCCTGCTGCTGGTCGAAGACGACGCCATGATCGGCGAAGCGCTGCTCGACGTTTTGCGCGGCGAGCACTACGCGGTGGACTGGGTGCGCGACGGCGCCATGGCCGACACGGCGCTGCAGCATGAGCACTACGACCTGCTGCTGCTGGACCTGGGCCTACCCCGGCGCGACGGGCTGGAGGTGCTGCGCGCCCTGCGTGCGCGCGGGGCCAGGCTGCCGGTGCTGATCGCCACCGCGCGCGACGCCGTCAGCGACCGCGTCGCCGGCCTGGACGCCGGCGCCGACGACTACGTGGTCAAGCCCTACGACACCGACGAACTGCTGGCGCGCATCCGCGCCCTGATCCGGCGCGGCGAGGGCCATGCCGCGCCGACCTATTCGCACCGCGGCGTCACGCTCGACCCGGCCACCCACGGCGCCACGCTCAACGGCCAGCCGGTGGTGCTCTCGGCGCGCGAATGGGCGGTGCTCGAACCCATGCTGGCGCGCCCGGGCGTGCTGTTCTCGCGCACCCAACTGGAGGAAAAGCTGTTCGGCTGGAAGGACGACGTCAGCAGCAATGCGGTGGAGGTCTACATCCACGGCGTGCGCAAGAAACTCGGGCCCGGGCTGATCCAGACCGTGCGCGGGCTCGGCTACATGGTGCCCAGATGAGCGCGCCGGGCTGGCGCCGGCACATTGCCCCGCGCTCGCTGCGCACCCGCCTGCTCGGGCTGGTGCTGGCCTGCATCCTGCTGGGCAGCGCGGTGCTGGCCGCGGGCGCCTACCGCGGCGCGCTGCGCGAGGCCGACGCCATGAACGACCTGCACCTGCAGCAGGTCGCGCAGTCGCTGCGCAGCAACATTCCGCTCGGGTCTCTGGAGGGCCTCGGCGACGACGCCGACCTCGACCTGCTGGTGCAGATCTGGGGGCCGGACGGCGTGCAGATCTACCGCTCGGCGCGCGCCGAACTGCCGCAGCATGCGGTGCTGGGCTTCTCCGACGTGACGGTGCAGGGCACGCGCTACCGCGTCTACTCGATCCAGACGCCGCTGCAGACGGTGCAGATCGCGCAGGACATGGACGCGCGCCAGCGCCGCGCGCGCGCGCAGGCGCTGCGCGCCACGCTGCCGGCGCTGCTGACCGGGCCGCTGCTGATGCTGGCCGTGGGCTGGATCATCAGCCGCACGCTGGCGCCGGTGGAGCGCATGCGCCGCCAGGTGGCCGGGCGCGCCGCCGACGACCTGCACCCGCTGCCCGAGCAGGGCCTGCCCGACGAGGTGCGCCCGCTGGTGCAGGAACTCAACCTGCTGTTCGGCCGCACCCGCCGCGCGTTCGAGGCGCAGCGGCATTTCGTCGCGGACGCCGCGCACGAACTGCGCTCGCCGCTGACCGCGCTCAAGCTGCAGGTGCAGGCGCTGCGCCGCGCGCCCGAGGGCGAGGCGCGCGAACAGGCCGTGGCGCGCCTGGGCCAGGGCATCGACCGCGCCATCGCGCTGCTCGGGCAGTTGCTGGTGCTGGCGCGGCAGGAGGCCGGCGGCGAGCAGGCCAGCGCCTCGGCCGAGCTGGACCTGCAGGACCTGCTGCGCCAGGCCCTGGCCGACGTGCTGCCGCAGTCGCAGGCGCGCGGCATCGACCTGGGCCTGCACCACGCGGAGCCGGCGCGGGTGCGCGGCCAGGCCGATGCGTTGCGCATCCTGCTGCGCAACCTGCTGGACAACGCGCTCAAGTTCTCGCCCGCGGGCGGCCGCGTCGATGCCGAGCTGCGACGGGAAGACGGCGCGGCCCTGGTCGCCGTGGACGACAGCGGCCCGGGCATTGCGCAGGCGGACCGCGAGCGCGTCTTCGACCGCTTCTACCGCAGCCCCGAGGCCACCGCCGCCGGCAGCGGCCTGGGCCTGGCCATCGTCAAGGCGATTGCCGAGCGCCACGGCGCCACGCTGCGGCTGGAGCGCTCCGCCCGCCTGGGCGGGCTGCGCGTCGAGGTCCGCATCCCCCTCGTGGCATGAAGCAGCAGCACGACAGGTCCGCGCACTACCGCATCGTGCCGCTGGTGGTGGCCTGCCCGCTGTTCCTGCAGAACCTCGACACCTCGGTCATGGCCACGGCGCTGCCCTCCATCGCCGGCTCGCTGCAGGTGCAGGTGCTGCACCTGAACCTGGCGATCACCGCCTATCTGCTGAGCCTGGCGGTGTTCCTGCCGGTCAGCGGCTGGCTGTCCGAGCGCTTCGGCCCCAGGCGCGTGTTCTGCGGCGCCATCGTCTTCTTCTCGCTCGGCTCGGCGCTGTGCGGCGCGGCGCAGTCGCTGCCGCAACTGGTGCTGTTCCGCGTGCTGCAGGGCATGGGCGGCGCGATGATGGTGCCGGTCGGCCGGCTGATCCTGCTGCGCAGCGTGCCGCCCGCGCAAATGGTCGGCGCCATGGTCTGGTTCACCGTGCCCGGCGCGATCGGCCGCATGGCCGGGCCGCTGTTCGGCGGGGCCATCGTCACGCTGGTGTCCTGGCGCTGGATCTTCCTGGTCAACATTCCGTTCGGCCTGCTGGGCGTGCTGATGGCGCTGCGCTACGTCGATGCCGACGCCGCCGCGCCCGACCCGGCGAGGCGGGCGCCGTTCGACCTGCCCGGCTTCGTGCTGCTGGCCGTGGCGCTGACCTGCCTGCTGGGCGCGCTGGAGACCGCCGGCCGCGCGCTGGTACCGGTGGCTGCGAGCTGGGGCATGGCCGGCGCGGGCCTGCTGGCGCTCTGGGCCTACTGGCGCCACGGCCGGCGCCGCAGCGAGCCGCTGATCGATCTGGCCATCCTGCGCTACCCGAGCTACCGCGCCGCGGTGCTGGGCGGCATGCCGCTGCGCATTGCCATCGGCGCCTCGCCCTTTCTGCTGCCGCTGATGCTGCAGCTGGGCTTCGGCCTGTCGCCGCTGCGGTCGGGCCTGCTCACCGTGGCCACGGCCATCGGCTCGCTCAGCACGCGCACCGTCGTCGCGCGCCTGATCCGCGCCGTGGGCTTTCGCTCGCTGCTGATCGGGGCCACGGCCATGACCAGCATCCTGTACGCCAGCTACGGCCTGTTCCGGCCGGCCACGCCGCATCTGCTGATGTTCTGCGTGATGCTGCTGGGCGGCCTGTGCAATTCCATGGCCATGGTCACCCTCAACACGCTCGGCTACAGCGAAATCCCGCGCCCGCGCATGAGCCACGCCACGGCGCTGGCCAGCATGGCGCAGCAGTTGTCGGTGAGCCTGGGCGTGGTCATGGGCGCGGCCCTGCTGACCCTCGCCAGCCTGCTGCGCGGCGGCGATGCGGCGCATCTGCGGGCGGGCGATTTCTCGCCCGCCTTCGCGGTGGTCGGGATGATGACCCTGCTGTCGGTGCTGGCCTTTGCGCGGCTGCGCAAGGAGGAAGGGGAGGCGCTGCGCGCCGGGTGAATCGCGTTTGCTATAAAAATAATAGCTATAAGCCCAGGTATTTCCTGGGCTGCATGCCATTCTTGCCGAAATACCGGTGGGTTGAAACGTCTCAACGCGCCCATCGCGCCTTCAGCCCCGCCTAAGCCAGGCCCCGCATCATTCCTCCATCCCATCCCCTACCCAGGAGTGACACATGCGACTCGCCTCCCTGACCACCTCGCCCACGCGCCTCGTCGTGGCGCTGCTCGCGGCTGGCGCCATTGGCGGTGCGGGCGTTTCCGCGGTCGAATTCGCGCACACCCGCGTGCAGGCCCAGCCCGCGCCCGCCGTCATGGCCGCGGCGCCCGGCGCGTCCATCGCGCTGCCGGATTTCTCCACCATCACCCGGCAGTACGGCCCGGCCGTGGTCAACATCAGCGTGGTCGGCACCACCAAGGTGGCCGACAGCGCCGATGACGACGGCATGCCGAACGACCCGTTCTTCGAGTTCTTCAAGCGCTTCGAGGAGCAGCAGCAGGGCGGGCGCGCGCAGCGTCCGCGGGCGCCGCGCACGGTGCCGATGCGCGGCGAGGGTTCCGGCTTCATCGTCAGCCCGGACGGCATCATCATCACCAACGCCCACGTGGTGAAGGACGCCAAGGAGGTCACGGTCAAGCTGACCGACCGGCGCGAACTGCGCGCCAAGGTGCTGGGCACCGACGCCAAGACCGACATCGCGGTGCTCAAGGTCGATGCGCGCAACCTGCCGGTCGTCAGGCTGGGCAGCAGCGATGCGCTCAACGTCGGCGAATGGGTGCTGGCCATCGGCTCGCCCTTCGGCTTCGAGAACACCGTGACCGCCGGCGTGGTCAGCGCCAAGAACCGGGCGCTGCCCGACGACAGCGCGGTGCCCTTCATCCAGACCGACGTGGCGGTCAACCCCGGCAACTCCGGCGGCCCGCTGTTCAATGCGCGCGGCGAGGTGGTGGGCATCAACTCGCAGATCTACAGCCGCACCGGCGGCTACCAGGGCGTGTCGTTCGCGATCCCGATCGACCTGGCGAGCAAGGTCGAGCAGCAGATCGTCGCCCACGGCAAGGTCCAGCATGCGCGCCTGGGCGTGATGGTGCAGGAGGTCAACCAGTCGTTGGCCGACTCCTTCAAGCTCGACGCGCCCGAAGGCGCGCTGGTGGCCAACGTGGAGAAGGGCAGTCCGGCCGACAGGGCGGGCCTGGAGACCGGCGACGTGATCCGCAAGGTGGACGGCAAGCCCGTCGTGTCCTCGGCCGACCTGCCCGCGCAGATCAGCCTGGCCACGCCCGGCCAGAAGGTGCAGTTGCAGGTATGGCGCAAGGGCGCGACCCGCGAGCTGACCGCCACGCTGGGCGACGACGCCGACAAGGGCACGCAGTTGGCCGCGGGCGACGGCGCGCCGGCCCAGGGCAGGCTGGGCCTGGCCCTGCGCCCGCTCAACCCGCAGGAGCGCGAGGAAGCGGGCGTGGCGGGCGGATTGCTGGTGCAGGACGCCAGCGGTCCGGCGGAGATGGCCGGCATCCAGGCCGGCGACGTGCTGCTGGCGATCAACGGCACGCCGGTGCGCAGCGTCGAGCAGGTGCGCGCCGTGGTGGCCAAGTCCGACAAGTCGGTGGCCCTGCTGGTGCAGCGCGGGGACAGCAAGATCTTCGTGCCGGTGCACATCGGCTGAGCCGCTGCGCCGCTGCGCGGGCATGCCGTCGCAAGGTGGCATGCCTGTTGCTTTTTGGTCAAGGGTCAACGGGAAAACCCGCTGCCGCGTTGGTGCGGGCCAGCGGATAGTTTCCCGGCGACTGCCTCGTCCTCCCATGCCTTCTGTCCTTGTGCTGCCATGCCCGTGACTGTTCCTGCCCGTTCTGCGCGTCCCCGGGCCGCGTTGCGCATTGCCCTGCTGGCCTGTTCGGCGAGCGCCTGCGTGGCCGCGGGCGCCAGCCAGGGGGGCGATACGCTCGGCATGGCGGCGCCGACCCATCCACTGGCCCGGGTCGTCCCGAGCGCCGAGGTGCGCTGGCAGTCCAGCATGGCGGCCTTTGCCGCCGCCGACCGCGAGCAGCAGCCGGCGTCGGACGGCGTGCTGTTCGTCGGCAGTTCCACCATCCGCATGTGGAGCCAGCTGTCGCAGGAATTCCGGCAGGCGCCCGTGGTCATCAACCGGGGCTTCGGCGGCTCCACCATGGCCGACTGCCATTACTTCGTGAAACAACTCGTGGTGCAGTACCGGCCACGCCAGGTGCTGGTCTATGCCGGTGACAATGACCTGGCGGTGGGCCGTACGCCGGCCCAGGTGCTGGCGAGCTTCCAGGGTTTCGTGCAGACCGTGCGCAAGGCCCGGCCCGATACCGTCATCGACTACATCTCGATCAAGCCCAGCCCGTCGCGCGCTGGGCTGATGCCGCAGATCCGCGAGACCAACGCGCTGGTCGAGGCCTACGTCAGGACCCTGCCCAACGCCCGGTACATCGACGTCTTCAGCAAGATGCTCGATGCCCGGGGCGCGCCGCGCGAGGACCTGTTCCGCGCCGACCGCCTGCACATGAACGACGAGGGCTATGCGCTCTGGCGCTCGGTGATCTCGGCCTACGTGCGGCCCGCGGCCCAGGGCGAGGAGGCCTCGGCGGCGGCCGCCCGGCAGCCCGGGGTCGGCTTGTCGTCGGCCAGCTACCAGCCCTGAGCGCGCCCTTTTCGGTCAATGCATGTGGCCGTGGGCGGCGCCGGCGGCGGCACCGTCCGGCGCCCCGACCGGTACCTTCAGTTCCAGTGCGCTCTTGCGGCCCTGGGCATCCTCGAACTGCAGCGACAGCGGGACGCTCGCCCCTTTGGTGATCGGCTGCTTCAGTTGCATCAGCATGATGTGGTAGCCGCCGGGCGCCAGCGCCACGGTCTGCCGCGGCGGCAGCGCCAGGCCATCGGGCAGGGCGCGCATGCGCATGACGTCGCCGTCCATCTTCATCTCATGCACTTCGGCGATGCCTGCGACGGGCGTGGAAACACCGATCAGGCGCGCGCCCGAGGGGGCCGTGAGCTTCATGAAGGCGCCGGTGCCGCTCTGCCCGGGGACGGCCTGCCGCACCCAGGCATCGCGCACGTCGACCGGTGCCACGCCGGGGGCCAGCACGTCCAGCCGCGCGGCGGGAAACTCCGGCTTCTGCGCCGTGTCCGCGGCCGGGATCTGCGCCCAGTCGGCGCTGCCCTTGTCGCAGCTCTGCAGCACCTTGAACCAGAGCGTGCCCGGCTTGTCGGTGAGCTTGCCGCGCAGCACGAATTCGCCGTGCTCCTTGCCCTGCAGGGCGGTCTGGGCGCTGTCGGCGGTCCAGCTCACCTCCTGCGCCTTGGTCGACAGCGTCCAGCCGGCGCGCGGCTGCGCCCCGGCCAGGGTGAAGCCCTCGGGCAGCCGGACGGTGATGCCGGTGGTGGCCTGTGCGTCCTTGCAGGCATGGCCGACGCGGAAGGCCGCCTCGTAGTCGCTGCCGGCGGTGGCGCCGCCGGGCGGCAGGGTCACGTGGGCGGAGGCGCCGCCGGCGCACAACAGGGCGGCGCACAGGGGCAGGAAGCGGTTCGGACGGGGGATGGACATGGCATGGGCTCCTGAAAAAACGAGGGGTGGGTGATTCACAGGTCGACTCTCAACTCTGCGGTGTAGCTGCGCTGCGGGTAGGGGTGGAAGTTCCAGTACTGGTAGTTGTTGAGGTTGTCGATGCCGAAGGCCGCGCTCCACTGCCGGTCGATCCGGTAGCGCAGCCGCAGGTCGGTGGTGAAGTACTGGCTGACCCCCTGGTAGGCAAAGCCGTTCACGTCGCTGTTGTCCAGCGTGCGGTACTGCCGCCCGCTGTAGCGCGCGCCCAGCGTGGCCGACAGGCGCTCGTCGAAGCGGTAGCTGGCCAGCACGGTGGCGCGCCAGCGCGGGATGTTGGGCTGCCATTTTCCGATGGTGTCGCCGGGCACCGAGACGAAGCCGCCGTTGTCCTTGATGATCGAACGCGCATAGGTCAGGCTGGCATTCAGGTCCAGGCCGCGCACCAGCAGGTCGCTGCCGTTGAGGGCGGTCTCGATGCCCCGGGTGGCGATGCGCCTGACGTTCTGCACGCGGCTGATGTTGCGGTTGGCGGTGGCGTCGTAGGTGGTCTGGGAATAGAGCGAATCGCGCACCTCCTCGGCGAAGAAGGTCAGGCGCGCCAGCGCGTGGCCCAGGTCTTTCTCGGCCGAGAGTTCGGTGGTCCAGGACTTCTCCGGTTTCAGGTGGGGATCGTTGATGTATTGCGAGTTGGCGGTCGAGGTGGCGCCATAGAGTTCGCTCACCGTGGGCATGCGCACGGCGCGGCCGATGGAGCCGCGCAGCACCGTGTCCGGCAGCCACTGCCAGGACAGCGCGCCCTTGGGCGAGAAGTGGTTCTCGCGCCGTGCCGGGTAGGTGAGCGCGCTGGTGGCGGAGAACGCCGTGCTGCCTTCGCTGGCCTGCCAGTGTTCGGCGCGGCCGCCGAGCACGGCCTTCCAGCGCGGCGCCAGCAGCCAGGCGTCCTGGGCGTACAGGCTTTGCAACTGGGTGTTGCCGCGCACGTTGCTGGCCAGGGCACCCGGGCCGTCCGTGAGGTAGTTGCCGGCGATGTTGGAGGTCCGGTAGCGCAGGCGGTAGTTCTCCTGCTGGAAGCCGAAATCCACCACATGGCCGCTGGCCGTGCCGGTGGGCCGCCAGATGCCCTTGAGCGCCAGCGTGCTCCAGCCGGTGCCGCTGCCATCGGCCAGGGTGCCGGGGCCGCCGCTCCAGGCCGCCGGCAGCGTGTTGGCCGCGCTGTTCTGGCGCTTGTCGTCGCGCTGGTAGTCGTACAGGCTGGCCGCCACCTCCCAGTCCCAGACGCCCTGGGTGTGGCGCTTGACCGACAGGCCCTGCATCACGTGCAGCAGCTTCTCGCGCGTCACCGGGAAATCGCCGCCGCCCAGCGCCTGCGCGCCGGTGAAGGCCTGGCCGTTGATGTTGATCGGGCCGCTGTACACCGGCCGGCCCGAGGCATCGCGTAGGTAGGACGCGGGGTTGCCGCTGGCGTCGTTCTGCCACAGGCCCAGGAGGTAGGTGGCGCGTACCGTGGGCGTGATGTCGTAGGCCAGCTTGGCCTTGGCATGGTCCTGCCGCGTGCTGTACTGCGTGCCGCTGCCCAGGAGGTACCAGGGCGCGTTGCTCTTGTCGGCGCCCGGCACCGCGCCGCTCACGGCGGTGCCTGCGGCGCCGGGCGCGCCGCTGCCGCGCAGGCGCGTCGTGAAGGTCAGCGGCTGGCCCTGGCTGTCGGTGCGGTTGGCATTGATCCACCATGACCAGTCGCCGCTCCTGTTGCCGAGCGAGACACTGCTCTGCCAGGCGCGGAAAGTCTGGCGCGTGCCATACAGGTCGAAGGGCTGGGAGGTGTTGCCGGCCTTGGCATGCGCCTCGAACCGGGTCGGCATGCGGGTGACGTAGTCCACCACCGCGCCCACCGAATTGCCCGGGTAGGCGGCGGAGAACGGGCCGTACATCACGTCGACGCGCTCGATCTCCTCCGGCGTCACCATGCCCCAGCGCGGCGGGTAGGACAGGCCGCCCACACCGTTGCCCAGGTAGTTGGACAGCAGCATGCCGTCGGCATAGACGGCCGAGCGTGCGCTGTTGCCGGTGCCCGAGGCGCGGCTCGACAGGATGGCGTGGTTGTAGTCGCCGATGTAGCGCTTGCGCACCAGCAGGCTCGGGAAGTACTTGAGCGTGTCCTCGCTGTCGGTGGCGTTTACGGTGCGCTCGATCTGCTCGCGCGTCGTGCCCTCCACCGTGGTCGGGATCTGCGTGGGCAGCGAGCTCGGCTGGCCGCCGCTGATGGTGACCACGCCCAGGGACTTGGTCGGGGCCTCGGTGGCGTTCTGTGCCCAGGCCGGGGTGAGGAAGGGGCAGGCGGCCGCCAGCGCGGCGGCCCATGCGCGGGTTCTTGCAGGCATCAATTCTCCAGAAACGGTGGCTGCGCCTCGGTTTTGCGCCGGGCGCGCCGTGTCAACGGCCCGTGCGAGGGCCTCGCATGCTGCGAAGCCTGGCGCCGCGACGGGGAGGGTTCAGAGAAGAGAAGGGGGCGGCCCGCGCGCGGGCAGCGGCGCGGCGGTGAGCGCCGCGATGCGCGCGGCCGGGATGGCGCGCAGCACGTAGGCCAGCGGCTGCACCGGCGCGGCCACGCCGTGCGTGGACGGTGCCGGCGGCGCGCCGCCAGGGGCGCACAGGGGGCAGTCCATGGCCGATGCTTTGGCCTCGTGCACGCCGCCATCGGCGGTCTTGAGCACCAGCTTGACCATGCCCGCGCCGGAGCAGATCACGTCGAAGGACTGCGGTGCGACGAGCGGCGAGGCCGCCGCCGCGCCCAGGTACAGCGCAAACCACACCAGCAGGAAGCGGGTGAGGTGGCGAAGCTGGCGCAGGGCGTGCATCCGCGGATTATCCCGCACATCCCGTTGCCGTCGCCGGCCGTGGCTCTGGCTCGGGCGGCCGTTCGAGCCACAGCGTGATCCGCGCGACCGCGTAGAGCGCGGTGAAACAGCCCAGCAGCAGCAGGGCGTCCACCCACCAGGGGCGCGCATGGGGGTTGGCGCCGAAGAAGGTCAGCGTGAGCAGCACGATCACCAGGTGGGCGCAGAACACCGCCAGCGAGGCCGAGCCCATGGCCTCCAGCCAGTGCAGGCGCGGCATGCGGCGCGCCAGCGCCGGGCCGAAGCGGATCGCCAGCACCATCAGCGCGAACAGGTCCAGCAGGCGCAGCGGCCCGAGCGCCCATTTGTCGAACAGCAGATTCATGCGCTGGTCGGCGCCGAAGGGCGCCTGGCCGAGCTCGTGGCGCCAGACCAGGCAGATCAGGGCGAACACCGCGGCCACCACCACCGCCCAGTTCGGGAAGCGCAAAGGCGGTGCCAGCGGGTCGTTGCGGGTGGCGCCCATCCACAGCCCCAGCATCCACAGGAACTGCCAGCTGTACATGGCGAAGGAGCCGGTCTCGTGGAAGGGCACCGGCATGCCCACGGTGTCGCGCACCGCGTCGTAGGCCCATTCGCCCAGGCCGAACTGCGACAGCAGCCACAGCAGCACGCTCACCGTCATCACCGGCGCCCAGCCATGGCGCAGCGCCAGCGCCAGCACCCAGGGGCTGGCCAGCATGAACAGCACGTAGAGCGGCAGGATGTCCAGCAGCGGCGGCTCATACACCAGCAGCAGCCCGGAGATGAAGGCCACCTTGGGCCGCTGCAGGTAGAAGGACATCAGGTCCTTGACGGCGGGCTGGTCCACCTTGAGGCCGAAGAAGGCGATCACCGTGAACAGGAACAGCAGCGTCGCCGCCTGGCACCAGTAGACCTTGAGCGCGCGCCGCCAGAAGGCGCGCTCCATGTCGGCGATGCTCTTGCGCCAGGCCAGGCGCCCGTAGACCAAGCCCGCCATGTAGGCCGACAGCAGCACGAAGCCCTCGGCCGCCGAGACGAAACCGAAGGGCTGGCCTGCCGGCGTGGTCAGCCGCGTCGGCAGGTGGGTGAGCGTCATCAGCACCAGCATCAGCCCGCGCAAGGCATCGATCTCCCAGCGGCGGGCGGTGGAGGGCGTCATGGGGCGGGCGGGCGAAGCGTGGAGGGTAAAGCGCCCGATTCTCACCGCAAGGCCGCGAGTCCGCCTGTCGCCACGGTTCGACACGAAGTGCGGTGAGGGATCGGCTACGCTGGCGGGCCGACAGTAGGGAATGCATGGGAGTCCGTTTGAAGAACCACCGTTTTGCCATGGCCGGCCTGCTGCTCGCCGGCGCGCACCTCGCGGCCCATGCGCTGCAGATCAGTTCCTTCTCGCCGCAGGGCGAGGTCGCGCGCATCCGCCAGGCGGTGGCCAGGTTCGACGGCCCGGCGATCCGCTTCGGCGACCCGGCCGCGCCGGCGCCGTTCAGCATCGAATGCAGCGACAAGGAGGCCGGCAAGGGCAGCGGGCGCTGGACCAGCGAGCGCGAATGGGTCTGGGACTTCGCCGCCGACCTGCCCCCGGGCGTGCGCTGCAGCGCCATTCCTAAAAAGAGCTTCATTTCGGCATCAAGCCCAGGATCTGCCTTGGCTTACAGCTATCAATTCAGTAGCGGAGGCCCGTTCGTGCTGAGCGTGCGCCCCGGCACTTGGCAGCGCATCGAGGAAGACCAGTTCTTCGTCCTGCAGCTCAACGGCCCGGCCAGCCTGGACAGCGTGCGCGAACATGTCTGGTGCAGCGTGGAGGGCCTGGGCGAACGGGTGCCGGTGCGTCTGGTCGAGGGAGCCCAGCGCGCCGAACTGCTCAAGGCCACCGGGCTGGACCTGCGCGCGCAGAAGGCGCCGCTGGCCTACGCCACGCTGGCCTGCAACCGGGCGCTGCCGCCGGCGGCGCAGGTCAGCCTGGTGTTCGGCCAGGGCGTGGCCACGCCCGGCGGCGTGCCCAACAAGCTGGAGAAGCGCTTCACCTGGCAGGTGCGCGAGCCGTTCACGGCCGATTTCCGCTGCGAACGCGAGGACGCCCAGGCGGCCTGCCTGCCGATCCGGCCCATGGCGCTGCAGTTCAGCGCGCCGGTCACGCGCAAGCAGGCGCTGGCGGTACGCCTGCGCGGCGGCGCCGCGCCGCTGGCGCCCACGCTGGAGGACGGCGAGGACAAGGGCGGCGACGACGCGGTGGTCAACGGCGTCCGCTTTGCCGGCCCGTTTGCCGAGAGCACCGCCTACACGCTCGAGCTGCCCGCCGGCTTCACCGACGCCTCCGGCCGGCCGCTGCGCAACGCCGCGAGCTTTCCGCTGCGCGCGGCGACCGGCGCGCTGCCGCCGCTGGCCAAGTTCGCGGCCGCGCCTTTCGGCATCGTCGAGCGCTTCGCCGAGCCCGACGGCGACAAGAGCGGCAAGGCGCTGCTGCCGGTCACGCTGCGCAAGGTCGAGGCGGCGCTGGCCGCGCAGGACCTGCAGCCCGCGCGCGTGGGCGACCTGCGGCCGCAGACCGACGCCGAGATCATTGCCTGGTTCGCCAAGGTGCAGCGCTACGACGCATCCAGCGTGCCGCGCGCCCAGGCCGCGCGCGACGTGCAGGGCGCGCTGCCGCCGCCGCGCCCGGAGCGCAAGGACGAGGTCGAGTCGCGCAGCGTCAGCCTGCTGGCCGGCCAGCCGGGCGTGAAGACGCTGGAGCTGCCGCGCGCCGTGGCCGAGGACCCGCGGCCCTTCGAGGTGGTCGGCATTCCGCTGGACCCGGGCTTCCACGTGCTGGAGATCGCCTCGCCGCGCCTGGGCGAGGCGCTGCTGGACCCGGCCTACGGCGCGCGCCGCCCCATGTACGTGCGCACCACCGCGCTGGTGACCAACCTGGGTGTGCACTTCAAGCTCGGCCGCGAGAATGCGCTGGCCTGGGTCACCACGCTGGACAAGGGCCAGCCGCTGGCCGGCGCCGTGGTGCGCGTGTCCGACTGCAGCGGCCGCGAGCTGGCCAGCGCCAGCACCGACGCCCAGGGCCTGGCGCGCTTCGAAGGCCTGTCGCCCGAGCCGCCGCGCTGCAGCGAGAAGCAGGGCTGGGACTACCGCAGCGCCTATTTCGTCAGCGCCCGCGCCAAGGTGGCCGGTGCCGACGACATGGCCTTCACCTGGAGCGACTGGCAGCGCGGCATTGAGCCCTGGCGCTTCAACCTGCCCACCAGCCGCGCGGCGCCGCCCGACGTTCGGGCCACCACCGTGTTCGACCGCACGCTGCTGCGCGCGGGCGAGACGGTGTCGATGAAGCACCTGATCCGCACCGAAACCGGCCAGGGCTTCGGCCTGCCCACGGCGCTGCCGGCCAGGCTGCTCGTCACCCACGTCGGCACCGGCCAGCAGTTCGCGCAAGCCCTCGCCTGGCGCAAGACCGCCACCGGCGGCCAGAGCGCAGAGAGCACCTTCCAGATCCCGCCGGCGGCCAAGCTGGGGCTCTACAGCGTGGAACTGGCCACGGGCAACGGCAACCTGTCCACCGGCAGCTTCCGTGTCGAGGAATTCCGCCTGCCGGTGTTCGAGGGCCGCATCGCGCCGGTCGATTCCAAGCCGCTGGTCAACGCCGCCAGCGTGCCCACGCAACTGCGCGTGGGCTATGTGCAGGGCGGCGGCGCCGCGCGGCTGCCGGTGCGCGTGTCGGCCATGCTCAGCCCCAAGCAACTGGCCTACCCGGAGTACGACGACTTCAGCTTCACGCCGCCGCGCGAGCGCCGCCAGACCACCTCCGACGACGTCGGCGAGGAAACCCAGGAGGCCGCCGCCGACACCCGCGTGGTCGCCGACAAGCTGCCCCTGGTGCTGGATGCCGAGGGCAACGGCCGGCTCACCATCCCCGACCTGCCCGCGGCCAAGGAGCCGCGCGAGCTGGTGCTGGAGGCAAGCTACTCCGACCCCAACGGCGAGGTGCAGACCCTGCGCAACACCGCCACGCTGTGGCCGGCGGGCGTGGTGGTGGGCCTCAAGACCGAAGGCTGGGTATCGGTGCAGCGGGCGTTGCGCTTCCAGGCGCTGGCGCTGGACCTGGCCGGCAGGCCCAAGGCGGGCGTGGCGCTGTCGGTGCGCGCCGTGGCGCGCACCGTGACCACCAGCCGCAAGCGCATGGTGGGCGGCTTCTACACCTACGACAACAAGACCGACACCCAGGACCTGGGCGAAGTCTGCAGCGGCAAGAGCGATGCGCGCGGCCTGCTGCAGTGCGAGCACAAGCTGGCCCGGCCGGGCGAGGTCGAACTGGTCGCCACCGCGCAGGATGGCGCCGGCAACGGCATCCAGGCCGCGCGCTCGGTCTACGTCACGCGCCAGGGCGAGCTGTGGTTCGGCGGCGAGGACCACGACCGCATCGACCTGCTGCCCGAGAAGAAGCGCTACGAGCCCGGCGAAACCGCCAAGTTCCAGGTGCGCATGCCGTTCCGCTATGCCACCGCGCTGGTGGCGGTCGAGCGCGAAGGCATCCTGCAGACCCAGGTGGTGCGCCTGGAAGGCCAGGACCCGACGGTGCAGCTGAAGGTGGAGGAGGGCTGGGGCCCCAACGTCTACGTGAGCGTGCTGGCGCTGCGCGGGCGCTTGCGCGAGGTGCCCTGGTACAGCTTCTTCACCTGGGGCTACAAGGCCCCGCGCGAATGGTGGAGCGCCTTCCGCGTCGAGGGCCGCGACTACGTCGCGCCTACGTCGCTGGTCGACCTGAGCAAGCCCGCCTACCGGCTGGGCGTGGCCGAGATCAGCGTGGGCAACCGCGCCCACCGCATCGACGTCAAGGTGGCCGCCGACAGGCAGAGCTACCCGGTGCGCGGCACCGCCAGGGTCACGATCAGCGCCAGCCTGCCCGACGGCAGCCCCGCGGCCAACGCCGAAGTGGCCGTGGCCGCGGTCGACCAGGCCCTGCTGGAGCTGATGCCCAACGGCAGCTGGAACCTGCTCGACGCCATGCTGCAGCGCCGCGACTGGGGCGTGGAGACCTCCACCGCGCAGATGGAAATCGTCGGCCGGCGCCACTACGGCCGCAAGGCCGTGCCCGCGGGCGGCGGCGGCGGACACGGCATCACGCGCGAACTGCTCGACACGCTGCTGCTGTGGAAACCGCGCGTGCCATTGGACGCGCAGGGCCGCGCGCAGATCGACGTGCCGCTCAACGATGCGCTGAGCACCTTCCGCATCGTCGCCGTGGCCGACATGGGCACCGGCCGCTTCGGCACCGGCCAGACCACCGTCCGCGCCACGCAGGACCTCCAGATCATCAGCGGCCTGCCGCCGCTGGTGCGCGAGGGCGATGCCTTCCGCGCGCAGATCACGCTGCGCAACACCACGGCCAAGGCCATGAAGGTCGAGGCCACGGCGCGCGCCACCCTGCTCGAACTGCAGGCGCAGACGGTGGACATCCCGCCCGGCGAATCGCGTGAAGTGGGCTGGAACGTCACCGCGCCCGAGCAGCTCGGCCAGACCCGCGCCCAGGCCCTGCTGTGGGAGATCGCCGCGCGCGACACCGCCAGCGGCGCCACCGCGCGCGACGCGCTCAAGGCCCGCCAGCGCATCGTGCCCGCCGTGCCGCTGTCGGTACAGCAGGCCACGCTGGTGCAGCTCGATGGCCCTTACCAGCTGGACGTGGCCCCACCCGCCGGCGCCTTGCCGGAGGCCGGCGCCAGGCGCGGCGGCCTGAAACTCGCGCTGCAGCCCAAACTGGCCGAAGGCCTGCCCGGCGTGCGCGACTGGTTCGCCAACTACCCCTTCGTCTGCCTGGAGCAGAAGGCCAGCAAGGCGGTGGGCATGGCCGACGGTGCGCTGTGGAAGAGCGTCGTGGCGCAACTGCCCGGCTACCTCGACAGGGACGGCCTGGCCAGCTACTTCCCGCCGCGCGAGGGCCAGGACGCGCGCGGCAGCGACACCCTCACCGCCTATGTGCTGGCCGCCACGCACGAGGCGGCCGTGCTGCACCCCGAGTTCGCGCTGCCCGAGGCGCCGCGCGACGCCATGCTGGCGGGCCTGGCGGCATTCGTGGAGGGCCGCATCCAGCGCAACTTCTGGTCGCCGCAGAAAGACCTGGACGTGCGCAAGCTCGCCGCCATCGAGGCGCTGTCGCGCTACGGCCGTGCCCAGGGCCGCATGGCCGACAGCATCACCATCGCGCCCAGCCAGTGGCCCACGCATGCGCTGATCGACTGGCTCAACGTGCTCAGGCGCGTGCCCGACGTGCCGCGGCGCGCGCAGCGGCTGCAGGAGGCCCACCAGATCCTGCGCGCGCGCCTGTCCTACCAGGGCACCAGACTCGTCTTCAGCACCGAACAGGGCGACTACTGGTGGTGGCTCATGGCCAATGGCGACGCCAACACCGCCAAGCTCATGCTCGCCGTCATGGACGACCCGGCCTGGAAGGACGACCTGGGCCGCCTGGCCAACGGCTTCATCGCGCGCCAGCAGAACGGCGCCTGGCACACCACCACCGCCAACCTGTGGGGCGGCCTGGCGCTGGAGCGCTTCTCGGCCAGGTTCGAGGCCACGCCCGTCACCGGCAACACCCGCGCCAGCTTGGGCGACGCCAGCGCGGCGGTGGACTGGAGCCGGGTCGAGCGCGTCAAGCCCGGCGACGCCGGCGGCGCGCCCAACCTCACCAGCTTCTTCGGCGCGCCCGCATCGCCCGGCACCCTGAAGAACAACGGCATGTTCCTGCCCTGGCCCGCCAGCGGCAAGGCCACGCTGGAGGTGGCGCAGCAAGGCACCGGCAAGCCCTGGCTCACGGTGCAGTCGCTGGCCGCCGTGCCGCGCAGCCAGCCGTTCTTCGCCGGCTACCAGTTGAAGAAAACCATCACCCCGGTGGAGCAGGCCACCAAAGGCCAATGGACCCGCGGCGACGTGCTGCGCGTGACGCTGGAGGTCACCGCCAGCGCCGACATGACCTGGGTCGTCATCAGCGACCCGGTCCCCAGCGGCGCCACCATCCTCGGCAGCGGCCTGGGCCGCGACTCGCAGATCGCCACCCAGGGCGAGAAAGCCGCCACCGGCGCCGGCCTGCCCGCCTTCGAGGAGCGCAGCTTCGAGGCCTTCCGCAGCTACTACGAGTACCTGCCCAAGGGCACGGCCAGGATGGAGTACACCCTGCGCCTGAACAACGTCGGCGACTTCGCGCTACCGGCCAGCCGGGTAGAGGCCATGTATGCGCCGGAGATGTTCGGGGAACTGCCGAATGCGCGGGTGAGGGTGGAGGCGGGAAGGTGAGGGGCCGGCAGGCTGCGTCGGGGACAGGCATGACCACTGACAAGCAACGAGTCGTGTCGTCGGGCTATGACCAGGTGGCGGACGCCTACCTCGACCGTTTCGGCGTCTCGGCCGTGCGGCAGAAGTGGCTGGAGCGTCTCATCGGCAGGCTGCCCGTGACCGGCGCCAAAGTGCTCGACCTGGGTTGCGGAGCTGGGGTTCCAGTCGCACGCGAGCTGGTGGCGCTCGGGCACGCGGTCGTCGGCGTGGATGGTTCGCGCCAGCAAATTGCCAGGGCGCGCCAGAACCTGCCGGACGCGGTATTTGTCGAAGCGGACATGTGCAGTGCCGTCTTCGAGGCGGGCTCATTTGACGCCGTGGGCGCCTTCTATTCCATCACCCATGTTCCGGCTGCGCAGCAACGGCGCTTGATCGCCGACATTGCCACCTGGCTCAAGCCCGGCGGCATCCTGGTCGCAAGCTTCGGGGCGGGACCGGCGGGGGAATGGACCGGCGATTGGCTCGGAACCACGATGTTCTTCGGGCATGCGGGAGAGGCCGAAACGCTCAAGTCCCTGGCTGATGCGGGCTTGCGAGTGCTCGATTCTTCGGTTGAAACCCAGGACAATGAAGACGCTGCGTTCTTGTGGATTGAAGCGGTCAGGCACCGTGATCTGCCTTAATCTTACTGTGTCATAAATGTCACAATTCGATCTTCCGGACTTCGATTTGGAGGATCGATGAATGCAGCCGAGCGCTTCGATAGCTATCTGGAGCACCTGAGCGAAGGCCTGGGTCACGTGGACCGGCATGCGGGCCTTCGCGGTTA
>NZ_JAELTO010000087.1 GCF_016428875.1 Xylophilus sp. ASV27 | reverse complement strand
GCGTGCCTCCGATGCCGCCGAGCGAGCTGATCGAGAAGCAGCCGCCGCTCATGTCGCCGCCGCCGAGCTTGCCGTCGCGCGCCTTCTTGGCCAGATCGCCCATTTCCTGGCTGATCTGCAGGATGCCCTTCTTGTCGGCGTCCTTGAGCACCGGCACCACCAGCCCATTGGGCGTGTCGGCCGCGAACAGGCCCTAGTTCTACCAGCCCCGTGGTGGTGTCGTTCCAGGGGATGACGGCGATCCGGCGCATGCCCAGGGCGGCGATGTGTTCGGCGATCTTCTGCACTTCGTGCGCGTCGCTCACGCCGACGAAGAATAGATACGGATTCACGGGCACCCGGCGGCGGTACATCTGGGGCACAGTGCCGACGATGGTGACGCCGAGTCAGGCACCAAGATTCGCGTCCAGCAGGGCGTCGATCACCGTGGGGGACCGCGGGTACATAAAGGCCACCGGGCGATGCTGACGGACGATCCGCGTGTACTGCTCCACCGTCTGGCGCGCGTCGAGCGAAGTATGCAGCAGTTCGAGCGGGCGCCCGCGCGCCCCGCCCCGGTCGTTGAACCAGCTGAAGCAGGCCGCAATGCCGTCGTGCAGGGATCGGGTGTAAAACCCCACGGGTCCGTCCAGCGGTCCCACCTGGGCTACCGTGATGGCGCACTTGTCCTGGACATGTGCGGCCACGGCCAGCCAGGCGGCGAGCAGCCACGGCGTCCAGCGCAGCGGGGCGGTGGTGATCTTCATGCCGTGCCTCCCCGTCAAGGTTGCAGGGCCGTGCGTTCGAGCGCGGGCTTGACGCTTTCGAGCGCGCCGCCGCCGTCGCACGGCACCACGGCGCCCGAGATGTACGACGCATGGGGCGAGGCCAGGAACAGCGCGAGGTTGGCGATGTCGTCGCTCGTGCCGAAGCGGCCCAGGGGCACGGCGCTGCGGGCCAGCACCAATTCTTCCTCGGTGCGCGCGATCAGCCGGCGAAAGCCCTCTGTGCCGTCAATGGGCCCGGGCGAGATGGCGTTCACGCGGATGCCGTCCGCGCCCCATTCCAACGCCAGCACGCGCGTGAGCTGGTCGATGCCGGCTTTGGCGGCGGCCGCATGCGCCTGCGAGCGCATCGGTACGGTTGCCTGCGGCGCCGTGATGTTGATGAGCGACGCGCCGGGCTTGCGCAGGTGCGCATACGCCTGTCGCAGCACGTTGAACGTGCCACACAGATCGATGTCCACCACGGTGCGAAAACCGTTGGCCGACATGGCGTTGGCGGTGCACAGGAAGTTGCCCGCCGCGCCGGAGACCAGCACGTCGATGGGGCCGAATCGGCGCGCGGCGTCTTGGAACGCGGCGCCCACGGCGTCGAAGTCGCGCACGTCGGCGCACAAGCCCTGGGCCTGCGCGCCCTGGGCGGCGAACGTGGCGAGCGCCGCGTCCACGTTCTCGCGCTGACGGCTGGCCACGCTCACCCGCGCGCCGCAGCGACCGAAGGCCTGGGCGATGCCGAAGTTGATGCCGGTGGTGCCGCCGAAGACGAAGACGTGGCGGCCTTGGAAGTCGATGTTCATTTGCATGCCGCCTCCGGTGCGTTGCGGGTCATTGGGGAATCCCTGGGCGGCAGCAGCGGAGCCCATGCGCCCACGCGCGAAGCTGCCGCCAGGGCCAGCACGCCCTGGGGCTTGCTGCGGACCGGGCACAGGCGTGCGTAACCGCCTGTCTCGGGATGGTTGGGGCGAGTGTCGTTCATGCGGGAACCTGCGTCCGGGCGAAGTCGATGAAGAAGCCCAGAGCCTTCGGGTTGGCCATGGCGCCACGGCTGGCGGCGCGCTCCACGGGCCAGCCCATGAGCAGCTTGCGCACCGGCACCTCCATCTTCTTGCCCGTGAGGGTGTAGGGAATTTGCGCGGCCTGCACCATGGTGTCGGGCACGTGGCGCGGGCTGCACAGAGTGCGCAGGCGCTCGGCGATACGGCGGCGCAGCGCATCGTCAAGCTCTAGCCCGTCGCGCAGGCGCAGGAACAGCGGCATGAAAAAATGCCCGCCGGGCAGTTCGCAGCACACGACCAGGCTGTCGGCCACCTCGTCCATTTCCTCGACCACGCGGTAGATCTCGGCGGAGCCGATGCGCACACCGTGGCGATTGAGCGTGGAGTCGGAGCGGCCATAGATGTAGCAGCCGCCGCGTGGGTTGAGCTTCATGAAGTCGCCGTGCCGCCAGACGCCGGAGAAGTGCTCGAAGTACGACTCGCGGTAGCGTGCATCGCCCTGGTCGTTCCAGAAGCGCACGGGCATCGACGGGCAGGGTTTCGTCACCACCAGTTCGCCCACTTCATCGGTGACGGGCTGGCCGTCGTCGTTCCACACCTCGACGGCCATGCCGAGCATGCGGGTCTGGATTTCGCCCGCATAGACAGGCAGCAGCGGCGCTGCACCGACGAGGCCGCTGCAAACTTCGGTGCCGCCGGACTGCGATGTGACCCACAGGTCGCGCTTGACCGCGCGGTAGAACCAGTCAAAGGTTGTGGGCGTGCTGGGTGCGCCGCTCAGGACGATGCTGCGCAGGGCGGACAGGTCGAACGCCTTGCCTGGTTCCAGGCCCGCCTTCTCCATCATCTGCACGAAGGTAGGGCTGGCGCCAAAGCAGGTGGCCCGCGTGTCCTGCGCCAGCTTCCAAAGGCATTCGGGGCCGCCGTGCATGGGGTCACCGTCATAGAGCACGGCGCTGGCACCCGTCATCAGCGCGGCCACGAGCAGGTTCCACATCATCCAGCCCGTGGTGCTGTAGAAGAACATTACGGAACCGGGACCCAGGTCCATGTGCAGTGTCATGAGCTTGAAGTGCTCGACCAGAACACCGACGTGGCTGTGCACGATGGGCTTGGGCAGGCCAGTGGTGCCCGAGGAGAAAACGATCCAGACCGGGTGGTCGCTGGCCACGCGTTCGTAGCGGAACTGCGCAGCGCCCACGTCGGGGCCGCGCAGCAGCGCATCGAAGCGTACCTGCGCCACGGCGGCGGGCACCTGGGGGTCGGTTTCGATCTGGGGCACCCACACCAGCGCTTCGAGGCTGGGCAGGGACTGCGCGATCTCGGCCACCTCGGCGCGGCGGTCGAACGTCTTGCCGCCGAAGCGGTAGCCGTCGCCCGCGATCAGCAGCTTGGGCGCGATCTGCGAAAAGCGGTCGATGACGGTGCGCGCGCCGAACTCGATGGACGCCGACGACCACACGGCGCCGATGCTGGTGGCCGCCAGCATGGCCACGGCGCAGGCGGGCACGTTGGGCAGGTAGGCCACCACACGGTCGCCGGGCCGCACGCCCATGGCGCGCAGACGCCCGGCCAGGCGCCGCACCTGCGAGGCCAGCTCGGGCAGCGCCAGGGTTTCCAGCGCGGTGTTCTCGGTCAGGTGGTGGAACGCGGGGTGCGCCGTGCCGGCGCTGTCCGCGTGGCGCAGCACGTGCTCAGCGTAGTTCACGCGCGCATCGGGGAACCAGCGAGTGTGCGGCATGGGCGCGCCGTCGGTCACGCGCACGGCGCTGCCGTCGTGCCGTACGCCGCACCATTGCCAGATGGACGACCAGAAGGCGTCCGTCTCATCCACCGACCACTGCCGCAGGGCCTCGTAGCCGTCGAACCGCAGGCCGCGTTCCGCCGCCAGCCAGTCCATGTAGCGCGCAATGTTGGTGCCGCGCGCGAATGAGGCGCTGGGCGTCCAGAGCAGGTCGCCTTCGTTTACCATGGTCTCTCTACCTTTCTCGCAGTTGGGCCAGCCGGGCCAGCACGGTTTCGGGATGCGCATCGACGGGGATGTGTGCATGGTCGAAGCTGCCCGGCGGGGGCGCTGGTGGCGTCTCGCCTTGCCAGAACCTGTCAGGCAGCGTTAGTCCGGCGGGCACCACGCCGCACGGTGCTGGCGCGATGGTGAAGCCTAGCCTCGTGCCCGTAGGCTGCGCCACTGCCTCGGGCCATTGCAGGCCCCAGTCCCAGCCGTAGTGGCGCGCCACGTTGGCGACGGGCTGGTACAGATCCAGCAGCAGGTCCACCTCGTCGGCGGCCCAGACGCGGGATTCGTGCAGCAACACGGCGTCCACGCCCGCCTGCGCGAATAGGCGCAGGAACTCGGCCATGACCGCCGCTGCGGCATCCACCGCATCCTCATCGACGGCATCCGCCACGCCACCTGCGCGTTGCAGTATTTGCGCGGCCCAGTCGCGGGGCGAGGGCAGCGCCAGCGCGAATACTGCGCCGGGCATCGCGGCGCGCAGGGCCACGGCCAGAGCGGTAGTGTGGGTGCGCAGGCCCTCGGCGGCCAGCAGTTCCTTCAGCGGGCCGTGGCCGCGCTTGGTCTTTTCCGCTATGGCCGCTAGCAGCGCGGGGTGGCCGTCCAGCCAGGCCGCCGTTACGTCGTCCAGCGGCAGTGCCAGCACGTCGGGGCGCAGCAGGCCCTGGGCCTGGCGCAACCAGGCCACGCAGGCGGCGGTGTCCAGCCAAGGCGCCTGGCCCTGGGCCAGCAGGCGGGCGCTGTAGGCGGTATGGTCGAGCCAGAGCATGCGCTTGTGGCCCGCCAGTTCGGTAGGGCGGGGCATGGTCAAGTCCTCGCGGCCAGTTGCGCTTCGAGTTCGGCGATGCGCACGTCCTTGGGGTCGAGCATGAAGGCGCCCTGCATCTGGTCGGCGGGCATCTTCACACGCTGGCCCATGGTGGTGGCGTAGATCTGCGTGGTGTCGTCCCAACTGCCGAAGTACGGCACGTCCTTCGGCGGCTCGGCCGTCACCCATTCCTGGCAGAACTGGTCGAACGGCTTGCCCCGCGCGATGCGCTCGCGGCGGTAGGCGGCGCGCAGTTCGGCGGTGGCTTCCTCGTCCACCACCAGGCTTTGCTCGTCGTAGACCACCTTGTAGATGTCGCGCGCGTTCTCGTGCGACATCAGGTCTTCGCGCAAGTCTTGCATCACGAGCTGCGGGTTGCGCTCCAGCACGTCGCCGTAGCCGCCGCCGGAGCCCTGGCAGATCATGTAGATCTCGCCCTCGCTCGCCAGCTCGAAGGTCATGCCCATGTCCTGGCTGGTGTAGGCGCCGCCGGGGATGGGGCGCTTGTTCATCAGCTCGACGATGTCGAACACTTCCACGGCCTTTGGGTCCTTCTTCAGCACGTCGAAGATGTTGATGCCCTTGATCTTCATGAGCTGGTAGCTCGGGCACGAGTAGCCGCCGAACAGGCCCTGGGCCGAGGGGAACTTGGAGCCCTCGCAGCCCGTCATGAAGCCCCACAGGCCGGTGCCGCGCGAGGTGGCGATCTGCTCGTAGCCCATGCCCCCGCGGTACTTGCCCCACCCGATGCGGTCTTTGGCGAGGCGCTGTGCGCCCAGGCGAATGATGGGAGTTTCCTCTTCGGCCAGTTCGTGCTCGCCGGTGTCGCACATGAAGCCGAACACGGGCGATATGGAGTGCTGGCCGTCCGCATGGCTGCGCGCGCCCTGGCCATTGCCGTTGATGTCGGCGCAGAAGTTGCCGGTGATATCGCCGTTCTGTGTGATGCCGCCGTAGATCAGCGTGGCCGCCTGGTCGTACTGCGAGGCGATTATGGCCGAGTAGCGGTGCGGCAAGCTGTAGCTCAGCTTGTTCATGGGGATCGTCCAGACCACGCAGCCCTTGAACAGCGGCATCAGGCTCATGGCCTGGGGCATCTCGCCCTCGGCGTCAAGAATGGAGTTGCGATCCGTGAGGATCTCGATGGGCGAGAGCACCGCCATGGTGTGCGGCAGGTCGGGCCAGATGTTTTGCAGCAACCCCGTGCACAGCGCCGCCTTGAACGAGGCGATGTTGGTGTTGACCGAGCGGTTGAGGAACTGCGGGGCGGAGCCGCGGAAGTCCATGGTCATCTTGTCGCCCTTGACGGTGATGGCGCACGAGAGCTTTTGCAGCGCGTTCTCGCGCAGGCTCGAATCCATGAACTGCAACACGCGCGTGGTGCCGTCGGGCAGCTCGCTGATGCGGCGGCGGATTTCGGTCTCCACGTCTTCCAGGTGCACGCGCAGGGTGCCGATGAGGGCGTCGCGGCCGTACTGGTCAAGGATGCTGATGATGCGCTCGCGCAGCCGCATCACGGCATGCAGCTTGACCTTCATGTCCTCCAGTTGCAGGCGCGGGTCGCGCACGGAGTTTTGCAAGAAGGTCACCAAGTCGCGCTTCAGCTCGAAGTTCTCGACGATCTTGAACGGCGGCATCTTGATGCCTTCGTCGTACTTGCTCTCGGCCTTGGCGGGCAGGCCGCCGGGTTCGGTGGCGCCGTTCTCGCCCTCGTGGATGGTGGACGACAGCCAGCACACGAGTTCGCCCTTGTAGAACAAGGGCACCATCATCGACTGGTCGGTGTTGTGGATGCCGCCGTAACGCGCATCGTTGTGGATGAAGCCGTCGCCGTCCTTCACGCCCACCGTCGGGTCGCCGGTCCAGTACTTATTGATGAAGCGGATGGGGTAGAAGCAGCAGGCCGCGAAGGCGATGATGCCGTAGGGCGCGATCATCGACAGGTCACCCTGCGCGGTGTAGATGCCCGTGACCAGGTCGCCCCACTTGGCGCCGGGGGCCGCGCCCATCTGGTTGACCATCTCGAAGGCTTCGGATAGCGCCGAATTGATGAGGCCGCGCACGTGGTGCACTTGGTGCGGATCGATGCCCTTGGCGAGCACCTCCTCCTCGGCCTTGGAGCGCGGCTGCACGCTGTGGTTGCGCATGATCTCCGGGTCGGGGCCGAGGAACAGCGTGTTGTCTGCGATGAACTTGTCGCGCAGCGCCTTGTCGTCGAGGGTCTGGATGTTTGTCGTCATGGTGTGTGCTCCCAATATCAGTGGCGGCTGTTGCAGATGAACCATGCGCCGCCCTGGGCGACGGCGCGGAAGCTCCAGCCGGGTTCGACCAGGTAGGTGGTGACGCGCGTGGTGACGATGGCCGGGCCGTCGATCTGCGTGCCCTCGGCGCGGGCGCGGTCGTCGTACACGGGGGTGTCGATGGCGCCGTCGTGGCCCACGAAATGGCAGGGTCGGGTGCCCACGGGCGGCGGTGGGGCCTTGGCATCGCCGGTGATCGCCAGCCGCGCGAACTTCACGCGCGCCTGATCGACATAGGCGCACACGCGGATGGTGTTGATGCGCACGCCGGTTTCGGGCGACTGCGAGCCTTTGCCGAAGCGCTCGCCATAGCGTTCGTGGAACTGGTCCATCATTTCCAGCACGTCGCGCTGGCCAGTGAGGCGCGACAGGTGTGTGACCACCGCCGTCTGCACGCGCTGATTGCCGTAGCGCATGTCCACTTCCAGGCGGTAGCGGATGTCGGCGGGATCCATGCCCTGGCGCTCCAGGTCGGCGCGGCCGCGCTGCTCCAGTTCCTCCACGCTGCGGTTGAAGGTGTCGTAGTCGCTGAAGAACGCCTTGGTGTTGGGGTTGAACAGCACCGTCCAGGTGTTCATCTCGTGGATATGCATCTGGCTCACGTTGCCCGCGCCGCAGGCCGAGAAAGTAGAGGAGTACGGGGGTGCGAGCACCTTGGTGATGCCCAGGGCCGAGGCGATGCCGCAGGCGTGCAGCGGGCCGTTGCCGCCGTAGGCGAGCACCGTGAAATCCTTCGGCTCGTAGCCGCGTGTGCGCAGCTCGGTAGCAATGCCGTTCGCCATCGACGCATCCACCTGCTTCTTGATGAGCTTGGCGACCTCGATTTCGTCCAGTTCCAGGTCGTCGCACAGGTTGTCACGCACCGCCTGACGGGCGCGGCGCGGGTTCAGCGGGATGTGGCCGTTGGCGTAGTTCTTGGGGTCGAGGTAGCCCAGCAGTAGGTCGGCATCGGTCACGGTGGGGAACTGGCCGCCACGGTCATACGCGGCAGGGCCGGGATCGGAGCCTGCGGACTTCGGCCCGATTTCCACGGTCTTGTACATGCGGTCGTAGCGCGCGATGGAGCCTCCCCCCGCGCCCAGCGCGCGCAAATGCACCATGGGCACGCTGACCAGCCAGCGGTCGATGACGGGGTTGAAGTCGTAGTACTTCAAATCGCCCTGCACCACGATGCCGATGTCGAAGCTGGTGCCGCCCATGTCGGTGGCGACCACATTGCCGAGTTCCGCCGCAGCGGCCAGGAATTCGCTGGCCGCGATGCCCGAGACGGGGCCGGAGTGCACGGTTTGCAGCGCATCGGTGGAATTGAGCTGCGCCATGCCGCCCGAGTTGTGGTTGACCAGCATGGGCTTGGCGTAGCCCTGCTGGCGCAGGTTCAACTCCAGCGTACCCAGGCCGTGGTACATGGTCTGGTGCAGGTAGGCATCGATGATGGTGGATGTGGCGCGCGCGTATTCTCCCTTGCGGCCCGCCACCTGGTGCGACAGCAGCAACGGGATGGAGCCGAGCAGGTGCGCCGGGTATTCCTCCAGGAAGATTTCGCGCACGCGCAGTTCATGCACGGGGTTGACCACGCTGTTGGTGAACATCACCACCAGCGCCTGGGCCCCGGCGTCCACCAGTTCGCGAATGCGCAGGCGCACGTCGTCCTCGTCCAGCGTCCAGAACACGTCGCCCCGGTAGTCGATGCGCTCGCGCACTTCGCGGATCAGCGGAATCGGCACGATCGGGTCGGGCCGCTGCGCGTTGGGGATGTCCATCTGCTCCGGCTCGGTCAGGCCCTCGCCATAGCCCCGGGCGCGCGACAGCGGCACGGTGTGCTTGAAGCCCGTGGTGACCAGCAGGCCCACACGCGGCCCCTTGCGCTCGATCAGCGCATTGGTGCCCAGCGTGGTAGCGTAGCGCACCGAATCCACCTGCGACAGAAGCGTGCTCGGCGTTATCTCCAGTTGGCGGCAGGCGTCGGCCAGCGCATCGTTGAAGCCTACGGCCAGGTTGTGGTGGGTGGTGAGCGACTTGGCCTCGACGACGCGGTTGCCCCAGGCGACGAAGCAGTCGGTGAAAGTGCCGCCAATGTCAACTGATACGCGGTTCATGGTTAGGTGTCCTTATGCTTTGTCGGCGGGGCGGCAGTTCTGGTGCGCCTGGGCGTGGAGCTGGCGTTGCAGCAGTACGCGCTCCAGCGCGAGGTCGGGCGCCTGTGCGGGCTCCTGCATCTCCGGGCGGCCCTTCCACTGTTCCTTCAGCGCGTCGATGTCCAGCTCGATGTCGTACAGCGGCGGGTGGCCGGGCGGCAGGTATTCGGCCTCCACCATCGTTCCGCAGTCAGGGCAGTAGTACTCCAGGATGCGGCACCACTTGGGGTCGGGCGAGTAGGTGCGCTCGTACAGTTGGGTATCGAGCAACGGCTTGTGGACTTCGCGCGGGTCGCGGTCATGCACCAGCAGGCCGCGCTTGTAGTTGTCGCGTGCGCTGCCGTGGGCACGGCCGCAGCGGCGGCATTCCCACTGCTCGGTGTCGAGGTCGATGCGCAGGGTTTCGGTAATCAGCACTTTCATGGTCTTCAAGCCTCCGTGCCGCGGGCCAGCAGGATGTCGCCAGCGGCGTTGATGTTCAGCGTCCAGCCCGCGTCGATGCGGCCTGTGAAAAACGCCTCTTCGAGAACGGCCGGGCCTTGCAGGCTCACGGCCACGCCACGCGGCTGGTCTTCCACGCGCACCAGGGGTAGGGCCTGGCGTTTGCCGTCCAGGAGCACCTCGCGGGTGGTGTTGACCACGGCGGGCTGGACGGCGCCGCCGAACTGGCCGGTCTTGCGCGCCTGGGCCATGGGCTTGATGGCGGTGAGCGTCAGCGTAAGCGCCGCGCCCGCTTGCAAGCCGGTGGGCGCTGCCGCGCCGTTCAGCGCGTAGGCGCGGGTGTTGCCGTCGGGCAGGGCTTCTTCCAGCGTCCATTCCAGGCGGTATTCGCCGGGCTGTGCGCCCTCGCCAAACATGGTGCGTTCGGCCTGGGTGGACATTTGCGCTATGGCGTCGGACAGTGTGGCGCGCTGCGCATCCGCCACTTGGCGCGTGAAGCTGTGGCCCACGTCCGAGAAGCCGATGCCGTAGGCGGAGAACACTGCCGCATGGCCCGGAATCAGCACCTTGCGCGCACCGATGACGTCGGCCACGCGGCAGGCAACGAAGGGGCCGCCGCCGCCGAAAGCTGCGAGCGTGGTGTCGGCGTCGATGGTTGTGAAGACGCGCAGCGCGTCGGCCACCTTGGCGACCCAGGCGGCCTCCATGGCGGCCACCGCCTCGTCGTCGCTCATCTTCAGCGGCTCGCCAATGTGCGTGCGGATGGCGGCGCGGGCGCGCTCGGCGTCGATCTGCAAAGCGCCGCCAAAGAACGAAGCCGGGTCGAGCAGGCCGCCGAGCAGGAAGGCATCGGTGATCGTGGCATTGGTGCCCCCTAAGCCAAAGCAGGCCGGGCCGGGCGCGCTGCCCACGCTCTCGGGGCCGACGCGCACCTTGCCATCCTCCACGCGGATGATGGAGCTGCCGCCCACGCCCGCGCTCACCACGTCGCACAGCGCGAACGAGGTGGGCACGCCCTCCACGCGGCCCCGGCGCTCGGCGCGCACGCCGTTCGCATCGACCAGGCCGATGTCGGTCGTGGTGCCGCCCACGTCCATGGACAGCAGACGCGGCAGGCCGTAATGCTTGGCCAGCACACACGAGCCTTCCATGCCGCCACGCGGGCCGGAGCTATAGGTCTGCACGGCGATGGTCTTGGCGACGCGGCCCGCGTGCCCGTCGTTGCGGAACACGAGCAGCGGGCTTTGCGCGGCGGCGTCGCGCAGCTTGTGCTCGGCGCTGTAGAGGAAACGCTCCATCGCAGGGTGCAGGAAGGCGTTGAGCAGCCCCGTCCATGTGCGGCGCACATCGTCGGCGTCGTCCACCAGTTCGCTCGCGTACAGCACGGGCAGCGCGCCCAGCAGGTGCGGCGGGAAGGTACGCAGCAGGCGGCGCTTGAGCTGCGCCTCGCGCTCGCGGCGGTTGGCGCCGCCGAAGGAGACGACCAGGCGGTTGGCGCCGCCCGCGGCCAGCTCGCCCACGGCCTTGATGGTGGCGGCTTCGAGCGCATCGCCTTCCAGCGCGGCGGGCAGATGCACGGCGCGCGTGCCGATCACGGCGTCGTACAGGTCAGGCGCGCCATCGGCCTTGCGCAAGGCGTCCACCGTGAGTGCGCCGCCAACGATCACGCCCAGGCGCGGCCCCTTGCGCTCGACCAGCGCGTTCGTGCCCTGCGTGGTGGAGTAGCGGATGGCGGCGGTGGACAGCAGCAGCGCCTGCAGGTCCTCCTGCCCATAGACCAAGGCGGAGACCTTGCGCAGTCCGTCGAACAGGCACTGCGATAGGTCGTGCGGCGTGGTCAGCGTCTTGGTGCGGTGCACCTGATCACCGTCGATCACGCAGATGTCGGTCAGCGTGCCGCCGTTGTCGATGTTGATGAGCCGGGTGAGCGCGCCAGCGGCGGCGTACGGCGCGTCGGCGGGCCTGGGGAGGGTGGTGGTACTCATGCGTTGGACCCTGGGGAAGAAAGGCGAAATAAGGCGACAGGCGTCCCTGCCGCCTTGGCAAGCGCAAGGTGGCAACGGAAAGCGGTCGGGCGGAAGGTGGGGCGGTGCCGTCAGGATGGCGGCGTGGGCGTCTCGTGCTGTTGCTGCATGGCGTGTCTCCGTTGCGCTCTTGTGGATGTGCGGCGATTGTGGAATCGGGCAGGGGTGCGAGGCACCACCCGAACGGGTAGGCGGCCTACCCAGGAAACCCTAGCCTGCCCGGGTCGGGTTTGGAGTACTTTCGGCCTCCGGAATTTATGGGAGGGCGCTGGCAGCTATCTTTTTTGTAGTTCCTGCGCGGCCCGGATCGCCTGCGCGCGGCTGCCCACGCCCAGCTTGCCGTACAGGTTCTTGAGGTGGAACTTGACGGTGTTTTCGGAGATGGCCAGGTGCACCGCCATGTCGCGATTGGACGCGCCTTCGCACAGCAGGCGCAGCACGCGCTGCTCGCGCTCCGACAGCGGCTCGCCCTGGCCCGGCGCGGGCGGCGGCGGTTGCTGCCCGGGGGCGATGCCGGCCGCGAGCAGCACCTTGCGGGCGAAGGCGTGCATGCGCTCGTCCGATCCGCCGGCCACCAGCGGCGCCAGCGAGCGTGCGACGGGCTCCAGCAGGGGGCGCATGCTCGGGCCTTCGTCGAGGAAGGCGCGCAGGCATTCGCCAGGGGCCGCCAGTTCCAGCGCCCTGAGCAGCGCGCGCTGGGAGGCCGTGCCCTGGCCGAGCTGGTGCAGCACCAGCGCCTTCAGGACCAGGCTCTTGACGAGCAGCAGGGGGCGGTCCGTGCACAGCGGTTCCATGGCCTGCAGCATCCGCGCGGCGCCGTCCAGTTCGCCCGCGTGCAGCGCCAGCCGCACGGGGCCGAGCACTTGCGCGCCGGCCAGTTCCGACATGGCCAGCCATCCGCCAGGGGTAGGCCGCGCGGCGGGGGCGATGCGCCGGGCGATCGCGCGCGCCCGGTCGAGCTGGCCATCCAGCAGGGCCAGGCGCACCCGTTCCCATTCGACCATGCGCACCAGCCGGGGCCAGCCGCTGTCGAAGGCGATGCGGTCCAGCGTGTCGAGCGTGGCCTGCGCCGCGTCGGCCCGGCCGCGCACCGCGTGCGCGCGGGCCAGCGACAGCAGCGCGACGGCGATGAAGTCCGGCACCACTCCGATGGCGATCTGCTCGCCGAACTGGCCAGCCAGGCGTTCGGCCTCGTCTAGCGCACCAACCTCGTAGGCCGCCCAGATCTGGCTGGCGGACAGCGCGGCCGAGGCCATCGCGCTGGTGGGCCGGCCGCGCCGCGCCGAGGCGGCGGAGAGCTCGCGCAGCGCCTGTCGGGGCTGGGCGGCCAGCAGCCGGGCCATGCCTTTGACCGCCAGGGTGTAGCCGGCGCTGAAGGCGGCGTCGGCGCGCGCGTTGTGGCTTTGCGCCAGCACGAGCAGGTGGTGCGCGCCCTCGGCGTCGGCATGGCCGAGGGCGTGGAAGGCGCGCAGGTTGGTGGCGGCCCCGAGTTCGAAGGCGGCGAAGCCGCTGGCGGCCGGAGCCTGCAGTTCGGCCAGGTCGGCGAGCAGGGCGGCAGCGCCCGGCAGGTCGTCCTCGAACAGCGCCGCCATCGAGAGCACCACGCTCGGGTCGGTGGTGCGGGCGATGCGGCCGTGTCCGCGCAGCGGCTCCAGCATGTCCAGCAGGGGGCGCAGGCGGGCGCGGCGCCGCAGGAAGATCAGGGCCCAGGCGGTCTTGATCATCAGGTCGGGTTGGCGCGCGACTTCCTCCATGGCGGCCGTGGCTATCCGGTCGTACCAGTGCGCCGCCGTCACGAGCTCGGCCGTGGCGACGAGCTGCGTGCTCCATCCGTTCAGGGCCTGCACGGCCAGGGGCATGTCCCGCGCTTCGATGGCGTGGTGCACCGCTTCCTCAATCGCGCCCTGGGCGAAGTGCCAGCGAGCGGCCAGCGCATGCAGGCGGGCCGCCGCGCCGGGGGCGGTGCGCGCCAGGCCGTCGCGCAGGTGGGCGGCGAACAGGCCGTGGTAGCGGAACCAGGCGCCCGAGGTGTCGAGCGCCGAGAGGAACAGCCCGTCGTGCTCCAGTTGCCGCAGGATGGCGTGCGAGCCCGTGCGCCCCAGCACCGCGTCGCACAGCGGCCCCGAGAGCCGGCGCAGCACAGAGGTGCGCAGCAAGAAGTCCCGCACCTCGGGCCGCTGCATGGAGACGACGTTCTCCGACAGGTACTCGGCCAGTTCGCGCGGCCCGTGCGCGGCCAGTTCGTCCAGGGTGTCGCGCACCGCCGGGTTGGCCAGGGTGAGCCGGAAGAGCTGCAAGCCGGCCGGCCAGCCCTCGGTGCATTCGTAGATGCGCTCTAGTTCGTCGCAGGCCATCGCTGGGGCGTCGTCGCGGGCAAAGAAGGCCTGCGATTCCTGCGCGGAAAAGCGCAGGTCCTGCGCGCGTAGCACGGCGGCGCGGCACGCCACCATGAGGCTTGCCAGGCCCACCTCCGGCAGCGCGCGCGAGCCGATGAAAACACGCGCCCGCGCCGGCAGGCGCTGCAGCAGGTCGCGGAAGAACTGCAGGAGGGCGGGCTCGTGCAGAGCGTGGAAGTCGTCCAGGAACAGCGCGGTGCGCCGGCTTGTGCCGGCCAGCGCGCCGAGCGCCCATTCGGCCAGGCCCATGCCCGCGCCGCGCGGCGCGAGCGGCGTGGCGGCATCGCTGTGCAGCGCGCACGCGAGCATGGCGTGCAATTGCGTCTCGAAGCGCTGGGGGTCGTTGTCGGCCTCGTCGAGCACCATCCACGCCGTGGCCCACTGCTGCGCGCCGAGCGCGCCATGCACCTGCTGCAGCGTGGTGGATTTGCCGCTGCCCGCCGGCCCCTGCAGCACGGCCACGGGCGGCGCGCCCACGCCCACTAGCCGCTCGATGAGCGCCTGGCGCACGATGGCATCCTGCCGGGCGAGGGGAGGGAGCTGCTTGTACGCCTGCAGCGCGGTGCCGAGAGAGGTTGGTTTCATGGCGCCGGGCAGTCTATCGCCATCGGCCGGCGGCGCCCGTGCGGGGCTACCCCAGCCAGCGCGCATCCAGCCACTTCCCCCGGTCGAAGCTCGTCTTCACGCAGTCCAGTAGCGTGCCGAACACGCAGCGCACGGGCGCGGAGGCCTGGCGGCTGATGGGGGACGATGACGATGGTGCGCCTGAGGCCGGCACCGGCCAGCGGGGCGGCGCTTGGCAGGCCGCGCTCCACTTCGGGCGAGACGCGCACGGCGGGCAGGCTGGTCCAGCCGTGGTCCTGGGCGACCAGTTCCTTCTGCACGTTCAGCGCATTTGTCTCGGCGAAGACCTGAAGCGTCACGCTCGCGGCGGTGGCCGCGTGCTCGATGGCGGCGCGCAGGCCCTGCGGCGCGGCAGGCAGGATGAAGGGTTCGCGCGCCACGCGAGCAAGCTGCAGCGGGCGCTTGCGCGAGAGCCTGGCGGAGGGCGGCGCCACGACCCACAGGCTTTCCTCCAGCACCGCCTTCACCTGCAGCGCGGGGATTTCCTTTTGCCCGTAGATCAGCGCCACTTCCACATCGCCGGCCTGCAGCCAGTCCTGCAGGTGCCCCGCGTGATTAGGCCGCTGGGCCTTGAAGTGCCGGTTGACCCTGTCCAGCGGGCACGCCGCCCTGGCGTCGGGCACCGTCGTGCGCACGCCCTTGCCACGGCGCGCGCCTTGCAGCCCGAGTCGCCGCATCAGTCGCTCCACTGTGCAGCGCGCCACCTCCACGCCTTCGCGCGCAAGTTGTCGCCAGACCTTGTCGGCGCCATAGACCCGTAGGTTCGCGTCGTACACGCGCTGCACCAGCGGCATCAGGCAGGCGTCGTGTTGTGCCCGCGCGGGCCGCAACGCTGGGTCACGTTGGCGGGCGGCATGACGCCGATACGCCGACGGGGCGACCTGCAGCGCGCGGCAGATCGGCTCGACCCCCAGGCGAGCTCGATGCTCGTCGACAAAGGCGTTCACTTCTTGTGGTGGCGGTCGAGCTCCGCCTGGGCGAAATAGGCGCTTGCCAGCTTCAGGATCTCATTGGTCTTGCGCAACTCCCGCACCTCGCGCTCGAGTTCCTTGATGCGCTGCTGCTCGGCTGTCGTGGCGCCGGGCCGCACGCCGCTGTCGCGTTCGCCTTGGCGCACCCACTTGCGCAGCGTCTCGGCCGTGCAGCCGATCTTGCCCGCGATCGACTCGATCGCCGCCCACTGCGACGGGTACTGGTCCTTGGCATCGAACACCACGCGCACCGCGCGATCAACTACCTCGGGGGAAAACTTCGCTTACTTCCTCATCTTGGCTCCATTCTCAATCGAAGGAGCCTCCTCAAAAACACGGGGCGGTTCACACAGGTAGCGCGCCAAGCGTTTGGGAGGCACCGGCTGGACAGGTTCGGTCTGGGTTGGGGGTGCGTCGTTGCCTGCACCAATTTTGCACACACCCTCGACCGCCCCCGTGTTGGCTTGCTCGGCTCGCACCTGCGACGGTTGCACCGCTGCGACGTGTGCCAGCGCCGTGGCGGCAGGCCGCAAGGGCGAGTTCGGTGCCAGCACGCCAAAGTAGCGATGGCGATGCGTTCGCGGTGGCGGCACCAGCGCGGCAATGCGATCAATCAACTCCAACGGCGTGAGTGTGATCTCATCGACCTTTGCGCCGCGCTTGGTCAGCGACCATGGCGGTGGTGGCGTCACCGGCCTACCTGCGGCGGTTTTCTGCGCCGCAGCATCCCGACGAACTGGCGCACCACAACTGTTTGCGTTTTCGCTTCTCGGGCACGGGCGCCATCTACAAATGGGAGTTCGAAGTCGATGGCCGCCCGGTCGAGTACGAGGTGCAGGGCAGCCTGACCATCAGCGACACGCTCTTCAGCCTGGACGCCGCCCTCGAAGGTGTGGGGCTGGCCTACACGTTCGAGCAACTGGCGGAACCCCATGTGCGCGCCAGGCGGCTCAAGCGCGTGCTCACGGAGTTCTCGCCCACCTTCCCAGGGTTCTACCTGTACTACCCAAGCCGGCACGACCAGCCTAGCAAGCTCAAGGCGCTGATCGAGTACGTCGACCGCACGCAGGTCTAGTGCCAGCGTGGCGGCAGCGGACTATCATGACGTGACCCCATCCAGGCTCTTGCGGCCCAGCGCAATGCCATCTTCTGCCACTGCGAAGACGATGACCCTCGCCCTGTGCAGCGCGGGCGTGGTGCTGCACCTCTACACTGCCTTTTTCAAGGCAGAGGGCGGCATGGACGCCTTCGCCTTTCTCACCGGCCTTCTGCTTTGGTCGTGCACCCCTTACGCCATTGCAGCGCTGCTGGCACGGGGTCGATGCGTGGTATGGGGGCTGGGGGCCGCTGCTGCATGCCTGGCGGCGGACCTGTTCATGCACTACACCGTTTTCGTGGCCCCCAAGAGCTCGACCGCCGCGCTCGGCCTGCTGTTCATGCCGCTGTGGAACCTAGTGGTCGTGGGGCCGGCGGGTGCGCTGTTGTTCTGGCTTGCACATCGGGCTTTGAGCGGGTTGCACAGCACAAGGGACTGAACGGGTTACCCGAAGGCCTTCTCGGTGCCCCGGGCTGCCTGCACGACCATCTCGCGCAGCCAGATGTGGCCCGTTTCGTGTTCGTCGCGGCTATGCCAGATGGCCCGCATGGTCGATGTCCGGGTCTGGTAGGTCAGTTTTCTGCAAACCAAGTCGTCGCGCTTTGTCAACGCCACGGCCAGGGATTGGGGCACGATGGACAGCATGTCGGTGTCCTGAAGCAACGCTGGTATGGCAAGCGCATGCGGTACCGCGATCCTTGGCCGTGGCGCCTCCTTCGATTCGAGCAGTGCTTTTTCCAGAGCGTGCCGGTCGAACATCTCTGACTGCCGCGCAAGGCCGCGCTCGATGATGAAGCTGAACCGCCCCGGACTTTGAGGAGGCTCCTTCGATTGAGAATGGAGCCATCATGAGGAAGTCCCCGAAGTTTTCCCCCGAAGTTCGGGATCGCGCGGTGCGCATGGTCTTCGACGCCAAGGACCAATACCCGTCGCAGTGGGCGGCGATCGAGTCGATCTCGGCCAAGATCGGCTGCACGGGCGAGACGCTGCGCAAGTGGGTGCGCCAGGGCGAGCGCGACAGCGGCGTTCGGCCAGGCCCGAGCACCGTCGAGCAGCAGCGCATCAAGGATCTCGAGCGCGAGGTTCGCGAACTGCGCAAGACCAACGAGATCCTGAAGTTGGCCAGCGCGTATTTCGCCCAGGCGGAGTTCGACCGCCAACTCAAGAAGTGAACGCCTTCATCGACGAGCATCGTGCTCGTTGCGGGGTCGAGCCGATCTGCAGCGCGCTGCAGGTCGCCCCGTCGGCATACCGGCGCCATGCGGCACGCCAGCGCAACCCGGCGCTGCTGTCCGCGCGAGCCCGGCGTGATGCGATCCTGCTGCCTCTGGTGCAGCGCGTGTACGACCAGAACCTGCGGGTCTATGGCGCCGACAAGGTCTGGCGGCAACTGTGCCGTGAGGGCACGGCCGTGGCGCGATGCACTGTCGAGCGGCTGATGCGACTATGCGGGCTGAGCGGTGCGCGTCGTGGCAAGAAGGTGCGCACGACAGTACCGGACGCCAAGGCGGCATGCCCGCTGGACCGGGTGAAGCGGCACTTCAAGGCTGACCGGCCGAACCAGCTCTGGGTGGCGGACTTCACCTACGTCTCGAGCTGGCAGGGCTTCGTGTACGTGGCCTTCGTCATCGATGTCTTCGCGCGGCGCATCGTCGGCTGGCGGGTCAGCAGCTCGATGCAGACCGACTTCGTGCTCGACGCGCTGGAGCAGAGGCCCTGTACGCGCGGCGCAGCGAGCGCGAAGGGACGCTGGTGCATCACAGCGACAGGGGTTCGCAATACGTTTCCATCCGCTATAGCGAGAGGCTGGCCGAAGCCGGCATCGAGCCCTCGGTGGGAAGCACCGGCGACAGCTACGACAACGCGCTGGCCGAGACCATCAACGGGCTGTACAAGGCCGAGATCATCCACCGGCGCGGGCCCTGGAAGACGCGCGAAGCGGTCGAACTAGCCACCCTCGAGTGGGTCGCGTGGTTCAACCACCACCGCTTGCTTGAGCCCATCGGCTATATCCCGCCGGCCGAAGCCGAGGCCAACTACTGGCAATAACAAGCCCAGGCCCTGACCACAAGCAAAGCTGCCCGGTCGGCGGCGCTGCAGGAGGGTTGAACCATGAGTACATGGCCCAACCAGGGGTGCCTCCGGCGGCCCCTGCGGGGGGCTGGAATAATAGAAGTCAGAACAGCCAAACGAGGAGTCAGACCATCCCGGTCTGACTCAAGCAAACAGGCCTCCTCGAAAGCCGGTGCGGTTCACAGACGTGGAAGTGCACATGCTCATTCAGGCTGGAGCCGAACCGGTGGATAAAGGCCACCGCGCCTATGTGCAGCACCGCCTTGTCTACCTGCGCCGCACCTGGGCTGTGGGATTGCAGGCTTTGGGCAATGACCCGCAGGAAAATGCGCAGCACCATGTTCACTACCGCCCCGTCGCGTTGCATAAAGTAGCGCAGCCGCTTGGGCACCGACAGCACCCACTGACGCACCGGCAGGCGGGGAAACACATGGTCGCAAAGATGTGCCGCCGTTTCCACCATGCGCCGCGTGGTACATGAGGGGCAGACACCCCTGCCCTTGCAGGAGAAGGCAACAAAGTAGTCGTGCCCGCAGTCGTCGCAGCGTGTGCGTGCAAAGCCGTGCGCGAAGATGCCGCACTCCAGATACTTGGCAAACGCTTTGCGGACAAAGGGCTTGGGGGTGCGGTAATCGCCCTGGCCGTCAAACTGGCCCGCGCTGGCCAGCTCCAGCCAGCTCTCGTAGTGCTCGGCTACCGTTTGGTACAGCAGCGTACATTCGGGGTGGCGCGGGTTGTAGAGCGTGGGCTTGGATGTGGTCGGCATGAATACTGTGCAAATACACAGTATCCTGCGGCGGTTGTTCGAGCGCGCAAAGCACAAAGCCCGATCCGTTGCCGGATCGGGCTTTGTGAGATTGGCCTGGAGACAGGCTTATTTCTTCGTCGGCGGCAGGTCGGTACAAGACCCATGCGCCACCTCCGCCGCCATCCCAATGCTCTCGCCCAGCGTGGGGTGCGGATGGATGGTCTTGCCGATGTCCACCGCGTCGGCGCCCATTTCGATGGCCAGGGCGATCTCGCCGATCATGTCGCCCGCATGGGTGCCGACGATGCCTCCGCCCAGGATGCGGCCGTGGCCATGCGCCTCGGGGCTGTCGTCGAACAGCAGCTTGGTGAAGCCTTCGTCGCGCCCATTGGCAATGGCGCGGCCGGAGGCGGTCCAGGGGAACAGGCCCTTGCGGACCTTGATGCCTTGCGCCTTGGCCTGGTCCTCGGTGAGGCCGACCCAGGCCACTTCCGGGTCGGTGTAGGCCACGCTGGGGATCACGCGGGCGTTGAAGGCGGCGCTGGCCAGTTCCTTGTTGCCCTGCAGTTCGCCGG
>NZ_JAELTO010000086.1 GCF_016428875.1 Xylophilus sp. ASV27 | reverse complement strand
CCCCCCCCCCCCCCCCCCCCCCCCCCCCCCCCCCCCCCCCCCCCCCCCCCCTTTTAGATGTGTATAAGAGACAGGTCCAGCGCCGGGGCCGTGGCCGGCGCGCGGGCGGCCGGCGCTTGTGCCGCCGCCGGCAGGGCGGGCAGCAGGCCGAGCGCGGCCAGGATCATGGCGGGCAGGGTGCGAGAGGAAGAGGGTCGATGAGGCATGGCGATGCCGCCCCGTTGCCGGGGCGATGCGGTCAGTGCACGCCGGGCGTGCGGGGGAGGCGCGCAGGCAATGCCTGCGCCGCGGTCACGAAGAGGAGGGGTGCGGGCTTCAGGCCCTGGGCGGGCGCAGCAGGCCCCGGGGCCAGGGGCCGGGCAGGTCCTGGAGCGCACCCGGCGGCCGGCCGTGCGAGGCGACGAGGGCGCTGCGCGCGTCCGGCGCCCACTCGATCATTTCCGTGCGGTCGTCGTTGCTGACCTGCGTGTCCAGCGCCACCTGCGCCGCCGCGGCGCTGAGGTTGCGGGCGTCGGGGCTGGGATGTTCGAACACGATGAGCCCCGCGTCCCCATGCCCGCTGGCCGCCGCCATGGACAGCGCCGGCAGCGCGATGGCCGCCGGCGGCTGCCCGGCCGGGCGCTTGCAGCCGGTGCCGGCCAGCGCGGCAACGGCCAGCACGAGCATCAGCAGGCAGGCGACGAGCAACGGTGGCGAGAGGAGGCGGCGCATCGGTGTGGTGGGTGGCCGGCGGGGCGAAGCAATCATCACGCCATGCCGGAACGGTAGCGATTGTGCATCAAGGCGTGCTTGTCCGTGGAAACAAGGGGACAAACCCTGCGGTGGTCGGCGGAGGCGTATATTTGAGAGGAATGCGCTTGCAGCCCAGGATCCACCTGGGCTATTTGCTATCATTTTGATAGTTGTTGGACGATTCCGCCTGGCGCTCTCCAGGTGCCGGCGGCAGTGGCACGGATGCTGCACCGCCATGGCGCCGCCGCCCGCCGCCCCATGTCCGCCCCCGCCCCCTCCACCCCCGCCCCGGACGAGCCGCCGCGCCCGCAGGCGCCGCTGCAGCGCGTGGTGAAGATCCGCCGCGACTACAACAGCTGGGTCGGCCGCGAGACGATGGAGGACTACGCGCTGCGCTTCACGCCCCGGCACTTCCGCAAGTGGTCCGAGTGGCGCGTGGCCAACACCGCCTTCGGCGCCGCGTCCTTCCTGATCCTGGAGGCGGTCGGCGCCACGCTGCTGGTGCAGTACGGCGCGGCCAACGCCTTCTGGGCGATCCTGGCGACCGGGCTGATCATCTTCCTCGCGGGCCTGCCGATCAGCACCTACGCCGCGCGCTATGGCGTGGACATGGACCTGCTCACGCGCGGCGCGGGCTTCGGCTACATCGGCTCGACCATCACCTCGCTGATCTACGCCTGCTTCACCTTCGTCTTCTTCGCGCTGGAGGCCGCCGTGATGGCCTATGCGCTGGAGCTGGCGCTGGGCATTCCGCCGCGCTGGGGCTACCTGCTCTGTGCGCTGGTGGTGATCCCGCTGGTGACGCACGGCGTGTCGGCCATCAGCCGGCTGCAGTTGTGGACCCAGCCGCTGTGGCTGTGCATGCTGGTCGTGCCCTTCGTCTTCGTGCTGGCGCGCGATCCTGGTGCGTTCTCGGGCATCGCGCACTACGGCGGTGAGGCCGGAGCGGGTGCGGGCTTCCATCTGCCCTTGTTTGGTGCGGCGCTGACGGTGGGCATTGCGCTGATCACCCAGATGGGCGAGCAGGCCGACTACCTGCGCTTCATGCCCGAGCGCCAGCCCGGCCGCGCGCTGCGCTGGTGGCTGGGCGTGCTCGGCGGCGGCCCGGGCTGGGTGCTGCTGGGCGTGGTCAAGATGCTGGGCGGCGCGCTGCTGGCCTGGCTGGCGATCTCGCACAGGGTGCCGGCCGAGCGCGCGGTGGACCCGAACCAGATGTACCTGGCGGCCTACGAGTACGTGTTCCCGCACTACGGCCTGGCGGTGGCGGCCACGGCCATCTTCGTGGTGCTGTCGCAGCTCAAGATCAACGTCACCAACGCCTACGCCGGCTCGCTGGCCTGGAGCAACTTCTTCTCGCGCGTGACCCACAGCCATCCGGGGCGCGTGGTGTGGGTGGTGTTCAACACGCTGATCGCCTTCATGCTGATGGAGATGAACGTGTTCGAGGCCCTGGGCGACGTGCTGGGCCTGTACTCCAACGTCGCCATCGCCTGGATGATGGCGGTGGTGGCCGATCTGGTCATCAACAAGCCGCTGGGCCTGTCGCCACCGGGCATCGAGTTCAAGCGCGCGCACCTGTACGACGTCAACCCGGTGGGCGTGGGCGCGATGGGGCTGGCCTCGGCGCTGTCGATCGCGGCGCACCTGGGCGTGTTCGGGCCCCTGGCGCAAGCGTTCTCGGCGCTGATCGCGCTGGGCACGGCGCTGCTGGCCTCGCCGCTGATCGCCTGGGCCACGCGCGGGCGCTACTACCTGGCGCGGCAGCCCCTGCCACGGGAAGACGGGCCCGCCACCGGCCACCGCCGCCTGCGCTGCGTGGTCTGCGAGCGGGAGTACGAGGGCCCGGACATGGCGCACTGCCCGGCCTACCGCGGCGCCATCTGCTCGCTGTGCTGCACGCTGGACGCGCGCTGCGGCGACCTGTGCAAGCCGCACGCGAGCCTGGCCGCGCAGTGGTCGGCCACGCTGCGCTGGCTGCTGCCGCGGCGCACCTGGCCCTACCTGGACACCGGCCTGGGCCACTTCCTGCTGCTGATGCTGGTGATCGTGCCGCTGCTGGGCGTGGTGTTCGGGCTGCTCTACCGGCAGGAGCTGCGGGCGCTGGGCGAGTCGGTGGTGGCGCACGGCGCGCAGGAGGCGCTGCGCACCGGCTTTCTCAAGGCCTACATGGCGCTGCTGGTGATCTCCGGCGTGGTCGCCTGGTGGCTGGTGCTGGCGCACCAGAGCCGGCGCGTGGCGCAGGAGGAATCCAACCGCCAGACCCACCTGCTGGTGCAGGAGGTGGAGTCGCACCGGCGCACCGACCGCGCGCTGCAGCAGGCGCGCATGGTGGCCGAGGAGGCGCGCCGCGTGGCCGACCAGGCCAACCAGGCCAAGAGCCGCTACATCAGCGCCATCAGCCACGAGCTGCGCACGCCGCTCAACAGCATCCTCGGCTACGCGCAGCTGATGGGCGAGGACCCGGCCGTGCCGCCGCACCGGCGCCAGGCGGTCAACGTCATCAAGCGCGGCGGCGAGCACCTGCTGTCGCTGATCGAAGGCACGCTGGACATCGCCCGCATCGAGTCCGGCAAGCTCACGCTCGCGGTCAGGCCCATGCTGTTCGCCGACTGCCTGCACGAGATGGCCGGCATGTTCGAGCCGCAGGCGCAGGCCAAGGGGCTGGCCTTCCGCTTCGAGGTGCAGGGCAGCCTGCCCGAGCTGGTGCGCGCCGACGAGGGCCGGCTGCGGCAGATCCTGATCAACCTGATCGGCAACGCCATCAAGTTCACGGCCCAGGGCGGGGTGCGGCTGGCGGTGCGCCACGTGCGCGAGATGGCGGTGATCGAGATCGCCGACACCGGCCCCGGCATGTCGCCCGGGGAGCTGGCCCAGGTGTTCGAGCCCTTCACGCGCGGCGCCTCGCCCGGCAGCGCCGCCGCGCCGGCCGCGCCCGGCGCCGGCCTGGGCCTGACCATCGCCAAGATGCTGACCGACCTGATGGGCGGCGAACTGACGGTGGACAGCGCGCCCGGCCAGGGCTCGACCTTCCGCGTGCGGCTGTTCCTGCCCGAGGTGCATGCCGAGCCGGGCCGCCCCGCGCCCCTGGCCGCGCCCCAGGCGCCGCGCCGCGGCTACGCCGGCGCGCGCCGCCGCATCCTGGTGGTGGACAACGAGGAGCCCGACCGCGAGCTGCTGGTGCACCTGCTCGAACCCCTGGGCTTCGAGCTGCGCGCCGCCGCCAGCGGCCACGACTGCCTGGACCTGCTGGCCGCCGGCTACCGGCCCGACGCGGTGCTGATGGATCTGGCCATGCCGGGCATCGACGGCTGGGAGACCATTCGCCGCCTGCGCGCGGCCGGGCATGCGGGCGTGCAGGTGGCGGTGGTGTCGGCCAACGCCTTCGACAAGGGGCTGGACAACGACGCGGGCATACGGCCCGAGGACTTCTTCGTCAAGCCGGTGCGCCACAGCGAGCTGCTCGACTGGCTGGAGCGGCGCCTGGACATCGCCTGGCATGCCGAGCCGCCCGCCGCGGCCACGGCGCCGGCCGCACCGCGGGAAGCGCTGCAACGGCCCGACGCCGCCGCCTGCGCCGCGCTGCGCGAGGTGGTCGAGCTGGGCTACTACCGCGGCATCCTCAACACGCTCGACGACATCGAGCGGCGGCAGCCCGGCTGCGCCGCCTTCGTGCAGGAACTGCGCGCGCTGGCGCGACAATTCCAGTTCGAGGCGATCGGCCGCCGCCTCGCCCTTGAAGACCCGGCCCGCCCCACTGATGGACCCGCTGCCTCTTCCTCCCCCGCCTGACACCAGTGCGCCCGCCCTGGCCCGCAGGCTCGACCGCGCCAGCAGCGAGCTGGTGCTGATCGTGGACGACGTGCCCGACAACCTGGCCGTGCTGCACGACGCGCTGGACGAATCCGGCTACACCGTGCTGGTCGCCACCGGCGGCGAGGCGGCGCTGGCGCGCGCGGCGCAGGCCGGCCCCGACATCGTGCTGCTTGACGCCATGATGCCCGGCATGGACGGCTTCGAGGTCGCGCGCCGGCTCAAGGCCGCGCCGGCCACGGCGCAGATCCCGATCATCTTCATGACCGGCCTGACCGAGACCGAGCACCTGGTGGCCGCGCTGGAGGCCGGCGGCGTGGACTACGTCACCAAGCCGATCCGCCCCAAGGAGGTGCTCGCGCGCATGAACGTGCATCTGCAGGGCGCGCGCGAAAAGCGCCAGCAGGCGCGGCAGGCCGGCCAGGCGCGCAATGCGCTGGACGCCTTCGGCTACGCCAGCATCACCGTGCGCGCCGAGGACGGCCGCCTGATGTGGCAGACCCCGCTGGCGCGCGACCTGCTGCGCGACTACTTCGGCACCAGCGCGCCGGCCACGCCTGCGCCGGTGCTGGACTGGCTGCGCCGCCACCTGGCCGACGCCGAGCGCCAGATCGAGCCGCCGCGCCTGACCTGCGAGCTGGGCGCGCGGCGGCTGACCTTCCGCCTGCACCGCCAGATCGGCGACGAGGACGCCGCGAGCGCGGGCGGCGGCGACTGGCTGATCATCATGCGCGAGGCCGACGACGCGGCCGTGATCGAGGCCATGAGCCTGTCCTTCAAGCTCACCGCGCGCGAGGCCGAGGTGCTCTACTGGGTGGTCAAGGGCAAGATCAACCGCGACATCGCCGACATCCTCGGCGCCAGCCCGGCCACGGTGAAGAAGCACCTGGAGCGCATCCTCGCCAAGCTCGGCGTGGAAACCCGCACCGCGGCCGCCGGCATGGCCATGACGCGCATACGGCAGTTGCATCCGCAGTTCGAGGGATGATCCTTTTGCTATTGATTGTGTAGCATGAAGCCCAGGTGGTTCCTGGGCTTGAGGGGTAAAAGGCCCTCGGCCACGCCTGATGGCCCGCCAGCCCGGTCAGCACAGCCGTGCGGGCGCGAGCCGCGCGGGGTCCAGGCCTTCGGCCTGTAGCGCATCGGGCAGCGGCTCGCCCAGCAGCAGGCTGCGCGCCAGCTGGGCCGCGCCGGCCGCGCTCTGGATGCCATAGCCGCCCTGGGCCGCCAGCCAGAAGAAGCCTTCGTGCCGTGGCTCCCAGCCGATCACCATGTCGCCGTCGGCCACGAAGGAGCGCAGGCCGGCCCAGGCGCGGTGCGGCCGGCGGATGCTCAGGGTGGTGGCCTGCTCGATGTTGTGGATGCCGATGGCCACGTCCAGCTCCTCGGGCACCACGTCGTGCGGGTGCACCGGGTCGGCGTTGGCGGGCGAGCCCAGCAGCAGGCCGGCGTCGGGCTTGAAGTAATAGCTCTCGTCGATGCCGACCACGGCCGGCCAGTGCGCCACGTCCAGGCCCGCGGGCGGCGCGAAGGTGAAGGCGCTGCGGCGCCGCGGCTCCAGGCCGATGCGCGGCACGCCGGCCAGGTCGGCCACGGCGTCGGCCCAGGCGCCGGCGGCGTTGACGATGTGGCGCGCCTGCAGCGCGCTGCCGTCGGCCAGCGTGATGGTCCAGAGGCCCGCGCTGCGCCGCAGGCCGGTGACGTGCGCGTCGGTGCGCAACTGCCCGCCCCGGCGGCGCAGGCCGCGCAGGTAGCCCTGGTGCAGCGCATGCACGTCGATGTCGCTGGCGCCGTCTTCGGCAATGCCCATGGCGGCGGCCTCGGGCCGCAGGCAGGGCACGGCGGCGAGCAGCGCGTCGCGCCCCACGCGCCGCACGTCGCGCGCGCGCTCGGACAGGTCGCGCCAGGCCGCCTCGAACAGCGCGCCCTGGTCCGTGCCGGCCACGTGCAGCACGCCGCGCGGGGTGAGGATCGGGTCGCTGCCGAAGACCTCGGGCGGCGCATCGAAGAAGGGCCGGCTGGCGCGGGTCAGCGCGCGGATCGCGGGCGTGCCGTAGCTCTCCATGTAGAGCGCGGCGGAGCGGCCGGTGGTGTGGTAGCCGGGCTGGTCCTCGCGCTCCAGCAGCACGGTGGGCGCATGGGCGGAGATCTCGTAGCCGGCCGAGGCGCCCGCGATGCCGGCGCCGATGATGGCGAAGTCGAAATGGTCCATGTCAGACGGCTGAGGCAGTGCCGCTGCTGACCGTGGCGTCGAGGACGGGCGGCGCGGTGACGATGGATTTCAGCGCCGGCTCGGCATGGCGCAGCGCGCTGGCGTCGGGAATCGGCCGGCGCAGCGCCGGGTCGCCGGCGAAGGCCTGCTCCATGGCGTGGGCCACGCCCAGCGTATGGCGGTCGGCGCGGAAGCGGCCGACGATCTGCAGCCCGAAGGGCAGTCCGGCGTGGTCGGTGCCGCAGGGCAGGCTGAGCGCGGGGTGCGTGGTCAGCGTGGTGACGTAGGTCAGCGACAGCCAGCGGTAGTAGTTCTCTTGCGCTTGGCCGTTGATGGCGGCCACGTGGGGCTCGGTCCAGGGCATGGGCGAGACCGGCGTGGTGGGCGCCAGGATCACGTCGAACTGCTCGAACGCGGCCTGGAAGCGCTTGAGGATCCGGGTCTGCTCGGCCTGGGCCCAGGCGCAGTCGAGCAGGCGCATGGCCGCGCCCATTTCGTAGTTGGCGCGCGGGTTGGGGCCCAGGCTCGCCGGGTCGCGCTCGTAGGCCTCGCGCATGCCGGCGACGAAGGCCTCGGCGCGCAGCACGTCGAAGCAGCGGTGCACCTCGCCCAGGTCGATGCCGATCGGCTCGCAGCTGCGGAACAGGTGCCTCATCGCGGCGATCCTGTCGCGGAACACGGCGCGGATGCGCTCGTCCACCGCGCAGGCGCCGAAGTCCTCGGTGTAGCCCACGCGCAGGCCGCCCAGGTCCACCTGCTGCGGCTGCAGGAAGGACAGCGGATCGAGCTCGTAGGTGAGCGGGTCGCTGGCCGACAGGCCCGCCGTGGCGGCCAGTTGCAGGCAGGCGTCGGCCACGGTGCGGCCCATGGGGCCGACCACGGAGATCGGCGTCCAGCCCAGCGGCTTGCGCGAGCTGGGCACCACGCCCGGCGAGGGCCGAAAGCCCACCACGCCGCACTTGGCGGCCGGAATGCGCAGCGAGCCGCCGGTGTCCGATCCGGTGCAGACCGGCAGCATGTCCAGCGCCAGCGCGCAGGCCGAGCCGCCGGAGGAGCCGCCGGCGTTCAGGTCGGGATTGAACGGGTTGCCGGTCGCGCCCCAGACCGGGTTGCGCGAGTTGGCGCCGGCGCCCATCTCGGGCACGTTGGTCTTGCCGGCGACGATGGCGCCGGCCGCGCGCAGCCGCGCCACCAGCAGGTTGTCGGCCGCGGGCACGTTGCCGCGGTGAATGGGCGAGCCATAGGTGGTCAGCAGGCCGGCGGTTTCCTCCAGGTCCTTCACGCCCAGCGGCAGGCCGTGCAGCAGGCCCAGCGGGGCGCCGCTGCGCACGGCCTGCTCCGCCGCGCGCGCCTCGGCGCGGGCGCGCTCGAAGCAGGTGGCGGTGACGGCGTTGACGTAAGGGTTCAGCGCCTCGATGCGGGCGATGCAGGCCTCCAGCAGCTCGACCGGCGAGAGCTGCCGGGCGCCGATCAGGCGGCGCTGTTCGGTGGCGGGGAGGGCGACGATGTCTTCAGGGTTCATGCTTGTCTCGTGTAGGGATGTGGCGTTAGCGGCTGAGCCCGCGTGCGCTGATCGGCCAGATGGATTCGACCACGCCGCCACGGAAGCCGACCAGCTCGTCATGCAGGTTGAAGCTCGGGTCGCAGTGGCCGGGCACCAGTTGCAGCACGCTGCCCAGGGGCGGCAGCGCCGCGCCGCCGATGGCCTGGATGATGCCGTGCTCGTCATTGGCCTCTGCGTAGCGCAGCGTGCCGCTGGGCGCGTCCTGCTGCCAGATGGCGGGCAGGCCCGAGTCCACGGCCAGCGACTTGAGCCCGGCGTCGGCCACCACATGGGTGCCGCTGGCCGCGCTCATCACCGTGGTGGCCAGGAACAGGGCGTGCTCGAAGCGCAGGGCGCCGGCATATTCGTTGTCGCCGTAGTCGCGGTCCATGAAGGCATAGGAGCCGGGCTGCACTTCGGTGTAGACGCCGCTGGCCAGGTCGAACTCCACGCTGCCGCTGCCGCCGCCGGTGACCGTGGCGCAGGCCACGCCGGCCTGCGCCAGCGTGGCCACGACCTGGCCGGTGCGCTCGGCCGCCTGCCGTGCGCGGCTGCGGCGCTCGGCATGGGCGCGCAGGTGCTGCACGCCGCCGTGGTAGGCCTGCAGCCCGCGAAAGCCCAGTTGCGGGTGCTGCGCGATCTGCTCCACCAGGCGCAGCACCGCGTCGGCGTCGGCCACGCCGCAGCGGCCCTGGCCGACGTCGATCTCCACGAACACGCCCAGTTCGCTGCCGGCGGCCTGGGCGGCGCCGGCCAGGGCGCGGACCTGCGTGGCATCGTCCACGCACACGCTGATGCGCGCGCGCCGCGCCAGTTGCGCCAGCAGCTGCGCCTTGGCCGGCGCGGCCAGCTGGTTGCTGACGTGGATGTCGGCCACGCCGGCCTGCACGAAGGGAATGGCTTCGCTGGCCTTCTGGCAGCAGATGCCGACCGCGCCGCGCGCCAACTGCGCCAGCGCCACGGCCGGGGTCTTGTGCGCCTTGGCGTGGGGCCGCAGCTGCACGCCGGCGGCGTCGGCCGCGGCCTGCATGCGGTCCAGGTTGCGCTCGAACGCGGCCAGGTCCAGCAGCAGCGCGGGCGTGTCGACGCTGGCCAGCGGCGCGCCCGGCACGGCGGCCGGCGCGAGGGGGAAGGGATCGGCGGCGGCGCCGATGGGCGGGGCGTGCTGCTTCATTCCACTTGGATGTTGGCACGCTGCGCCACTGCGCGCATCAAGGGCATTTCCTTCTCGATCTGCGCGCTGACGGCCGCGCCGTTCCTGTAGCTGGGTTCCATGCCGATCGAGAGGAACTTCTGGCTCACGTCCGGCGCGGCCATGGCGTCGGCCAGGGCCTTCTCCAGCCGGGCCTTGACCTCGGGCGGCAGGCCGCGCGGCGCCACCACCGCTATCCAGGTGTCGGCGTCGAGGTCGAAGCCGTACTCGGCGAAGGTCGGCACGTTGGGCAGCAGCGGCGAGCGCCTGGCGGTGGTGACCGCGATCGCCTTGATCCGGCCGTTCCGGAGCTGCGGGAGGGCGGCCGAAACGGTGTCGACCGAGAACGGCACCTGCCCGCCCATCAGGTCGCTCATGGCCGGCGCGCTGCCCTTGTAGGGCACGTGCGTGAGCCTGGTGCCGGTGGCCTGCAGAATCTGCTCGCCCGTGAACTGCGAGGTGGTGCCGGAGCCGAACGAGGCGTAGGCGTACCTGTCCGGCGCGGCCTTGGCCAGGGCGACGAATTCCTTCGGGTTGCCGGCCGGCACGTCCTTGTTGGCCAGCAGGATCAGGCCGGTGCGCCCGACCATGCCGATCGGCTCGAAGCTCTTCACCGGGTCATAGGGCAGCTTGTGCTGGATCGCCGGGTTGACGGTGAAGGTGCTGCCCGAGCTGATCAGCAGGGTGTAGCCGTCGGCCGGCGCCTTGGCGACGAAGCCCGCGCCGATGATGGTGCCGGCGCCGGCGCGGTTGTCGGCCACCACCGGCTGGCCCAGCCTGTCGGCCAGCGCCTTGGCCACCACGCGCCCGATCACGTCGGTGGCGCCGCCGGGCGGGAACGGGATCACCAGCTGGATCGGCCGCGACGGGTAGGCCATGTCGGCCCAGGCCGGGGCCACGGCGGCCAGGGTCGCCACGAGGGCGCAGGCGAGAACGGAAATTCGCTTTTTCATATGCGGGTTTTGCGGGGAGTGGAAGAAAAGGGTGCGAGCGCGGCGCCGCGCGCGTGGAAACGGGCATATTCCTCGTCGGGCACGAACAGCCCGCCGGTGGTCCAGGCGATGTGGGTGGCCTGCGGCATCCGCGCTTGCAGCCGGTGCCGGTGCAGGTAGGCCTGGCCGGAGGATGTGCCGCGCAGCATGGCCGGTCCGCCCAGGCCGGCCGCGGCCGAGGGCTCGATGCGGATGTTCTCGGTGGCGGCGATCTGGTGCAGCAGTTGGAACAGCGTCTCGTCCTCGACCGTGTACACGCCCGACAGCAAGGACTGCACCGCGGCGGCGGCGAGTTCGGAGGCGCGCGGCACCGCCAGGCCGTCGGCCTCGGTGTGGTTGTCCAGCCCGATGTCGTAGACCGACGGGTTGGCGCCCAGGCCGGCAAACGCCGGAGTGCCCGCCAGCATCTGGAGCAGGAAGCAGGGCGAGCGCGTGGGCTCGGCAAAGAAACAGTGCGCGTGCGGCCCGTAGATCTGCGACAGCCCCAGCGCAATGCCCGCCGGGGCGCCGCCCACGCCGCAGGGCAGGTAGACGAACAGCGGGTGCGCGGCGTCCACCTTGCGGCCCAGCGCGTCGAGCTGGCGCGCCAGTTGCGGCGCGGCCGCCGCATAGCCCAGCAGCAGCGAGCGCGAGCGCTCGTCATCGACGAAGTGGCAGGCCGGATCGGCCTCGGCGGCACGGCGGCCGGCGGCGACGGCCTCGGCGTAGTCGCCGGCGTGCTCGAGCACCTCCACGCCGCGGCGGCGCAGGCGCTCCTTCTTCCATTCCTTGGCGTCGGCCGACATGTGCACCACCGCCCGAAAGCCCAGCGCCGAGGCCATGACGCCGATCGCCAGGCCCAGGTTGCCGGTCGAGCCCACGGCGACCTGGTGGCGGGCGAACAGCGCGCGCGCCGTGTCCGAGGCCAGCGCACGGTAGTCGCCCTCGGGCGCCAGCAGCCCATGGCGCAGGGCCAGCGATTCGGCATGTTCCAGCACCTCGTGGATGCCGCCGCGCGCCTTGATCGAGCCGGCCACCGGCAGGGCGTGGTCGGCCTTGACCAGCAGGGCGCCGAAGTCCGGCGGCAGCGCCAGCGCCTGCTGCAACTGCGGCACCGGCAGCAGATCGGACTCGATCACGCCCGCGCTCGGCGCCAGTTCGGGAAACAGCAGCGCCATCAGCGGGGCGAAGCGGCGCAAGCGGGCCGCCGCGGCATCAACATCAGCAGGGCTAATGCGGGAGTCCTGCTCCCCGCTGCCGCGCCGCTCCGAGGTCCAGAGCACCGGGCGGCCGTGCTTCAGCTCGCCGAGCGGATGGCGCGCTTCGTTCTGGTGCGGGGATGATCGGGGTGCGGCGGAGAGCAGGCTGGATTCGTTCATGGTGGCCAACAGGACAGGAGCCGCCATTGTTGGACGCCCGGCGCCGCGCCACAACGCATTTATAGTCCTGGCGGAATTAGCCTTACTAATGAACTTATGGACACTCGCCTTACCCCCTCGCTGCTTGCATGGTTACGGTGCTTCGAGGCTGCCGCCCGGTGCATGAGTTTCACCAAGGCCGCCTCGGAACTGTGCATCACCCAGGGCGCGGTCAGCCAGCAGGTCAAGCTGCTGGAGGAATGGCTGCGGCGCCCCCTGTTCCTGCGCACGCCGCGCGCGCTGCTGCCCACGCCCGAGGGCCAGTGGCTGGCGGTGGTGTTGCGCGAATCCTTCCAGGCCATCGAAGGCACGCTCACGCAGTTGCGCAGCCCCTCGCCGGACCACGGGCTGGCGCTGAGCTGCGCGCCCTCGTTTGCCATGGGCTGGCTCACGCCGCGGCTGGGCGACTTCTACCGCGCCCATCCCGAGGTCGGCCTGCGCGTGATCGCCGAGTTCCACGTGCTGGACCGCGAACGCATGGCGCGCGACGACCTGGCCGCGGCCGTGCGTTTCGACCTGGGCCAGTACCGCGACCTGCAGGCCACCGAGTTCCTGGACGAATGGCTGCTGCCCGTGGCCAGCCCGGCGTTCCTGGCGGCCCACCCCGCGCTGCGCACGCCGGCCGACCTGCGCGCGCCGATGCTGCTGCACGACGCCAGCGCCTGGGTCGGCGCGGACCCGTGCGAGGAATGGGCGCACTGGCTGCGCGCGGCCGAGGCCGAGCTGCCGCAACTGGCCCAGCAGGGCCATCACTTCAACCTGTCGCAACTCGCGCTGGCCGCGGCGCTCACGGGGCAGGGCATCGCCATCGGACGCGCGGCGCTGGTGCTCGACGACCTGGTCGCCGGCCGGCTGGTGGCGCCGTTCGCGCTGCCGGTGCGCTCGCGCGCGTCCTACCACTTCGTATCGGTGCCGCAGCCCGGCGCGCACACCGTGCTGGTGCAGGCCTGGATCGCGGCGCAGGCGGCGCGGTTCCGGGCGGAGCGGGACCGCGTGCTGGGGCTCTAGCCCCAGGAAATACCAGCAAAAAGCGCCTGCAGCCCAGGAAGAACCTGGGCTTTCAGCTATTTATTTGATAGTGATCGACGTGGCCTCTGAAGAAGCCTCCTCAGGCCGCCTTCAGCGTTGCCATGTCGACGACGAAGCGGTACTTCACGTCGCTCTTCAACATGCGCTCGTAGGCGGTGTTGATCTCGTCCATGCGGATCGCCTCGATGTCCGAGACGATGCCGTGCCGGGCGCAGAAGTCCAGCATCTCCTGCGTCTGCCTGATGCCGCCGATCAGCGAGCCGGCCAGGCGGCGGCGCTTCATGATCAGGCTGAATACGTTGGGCGAGGGGTGCGGGCGGTCGGGCGCGCCGACCAGGGTCATGGTGCCGTCGAGCTTGAGCAGGGCCAGGAAGGCGTCCAGGTCGTGCGGCGCGGCCACGGTGTCGAGGATGAAGTCGAGGCTGCCGGCATGCGCGGCCATCTCGTCGGGGTTGCGGGACACCACGACCTCCTTGGCGCCCAGGCGCAGCGCGTCCTCGCGCTTGCCCGCCGAGGTGGTGAACAGCACCACGTGCGCGCCCATGGCCGCGGCGATCTTCACGCCCATGTGGCCGAGCCCGCCCAGGCCGACGATGCCGACCTTGCTGCCCGGGCCCACGTTCCATTGGCGCAGCGGGGAGTAGGTGGTGATGCCGGCGCACAGCAGCGGCGCCACGGCGGCCAGCGCGCCTTCGTCGTGCGAGATCTTCAGCACGAAGGATTCGCGCACCACCATGTGGTCGGAGTAGCCGCCGTAGGTGTTGGCGCCGGTGCCCTGTTCAGGGCCGTTGTAGGTGCCGGTGAAGCCGTTGTCGCAGTACTGCTCCAGGCCATCGGCGCAGGGCTGGCAGTGCTGGCAGCTGTCGACCATGCAGCCCACGCCGACCAGGTCGCCGACCTTGAACTTGCTGACCAGGTCGCCCACGGCGGTGACGCGGCCGACGATCTCGTGGCCCGGCATGGTGGGGTAGACGGTGTTGTGCCATTCATTGCGCGCGGTGTGCAGGTCCGAGTGGCAGACGCCGCAGTGCAGCACGTCGAGCGCGACGTCCAGCGGGCCGGGGGCGCGCCGCTCGAAGCTGAAGGGCGCCAGTGCAGCGGTGGAGGAGGTGGCGGCGTAGCCGTGGGCTGTGGTCATGGCAATAGAAGTCAGTGGCGAAAGAGGCGACCCTATTCCTTTGCGGCGAGCCGCGTGTGACGGTGCGTGACAAGATAAAGCCGCACATAGCCTGCCGCTGCAATAATCGTGACAAAACGTTGCTCACCCCATTGCAAGTTCAATCCGAACAGTGCGGGGATCTTCGGAGTGACGAAACATCAACAAAGGGGCTCCCTATGTCACCTCATCGACTCTCTCAATGGATCGGCTGCTTGTGGGGCATGTTGGTGGTCATGGCACCAGGTATGGTGCAGGCGATGCCTGAGGGTCCAGGCATCGAAGTCGCACCGATGGAGTACACGCAAGCGGCCGCACCAGCAGGCAGCGCCCTGACAGGGTGGTACTGGAACCCCGAAGAAGACGGCACCGGCTTTTTCTTCGAGCGGCAAGGCAATACCGCATTCGCCGCTTTCTTCATGTACGAAGAGGGCACAGGCAAGGCCATTTGGTACACCACCTCCGGCGTTCTCGACGCTGGCAGTGACGGAAGCGCCGTGCTGTCATCCATTTTGCAGCGCTTCAGCGGTGGACAGTCGCTGGGCGCTCCCTATCGGGCAGCCGCCGCCACGGACGTGGGCCGCATCACCATGAGATTCCAAGGGGCGCAAGCCACGGTGCAGTTCCCCGGGCGGCTCATGCATGCCACACGCTTTCTGTTCGGCTCCTCTATGGCTTCAGCGGTTGCACACCCCGAGACCGGTTGGTATTGGGACCCTGCACAGGGCGGGCGCGGCTACGCGCTGGAGATGCAGGGCAATGCGCTGTTTATGGCCATGTTCCACTACAACGCCGACGGCAGTCCCACATGGCATACCGTGGGCGGCTACTGGGGCGAAGGCGTGTTCCAGGCGCCGTTCATGGCCTCCACGGGCGGGCAGACGTTGGTCGGCACGTATGCCAAGCCGCAGCCCCCGGTGCCCCAAGGCCAGCTTGCGCTTGACTTCAGCGATTCGTGTGGCGGGATACTTCGGCTGCCTGACGCGAGTGCCGTTGCGGTGCGGCGCTTCGCTTTCGGCGATATTCCCGCGGGCGCCGCGTGCCGTACCGAGTCCGCGTTTTCTGCCGCCAACGCTTCGACATCCTACAAATACCAGAACCGGCCCGAACCGACCGACATCGGAACACTGCTGACACGCAACGGCATTTATGGCCAGTACTTCGATGCTCGCCAATTCGTGGACCTGGACGGCGATGGCATCAGTGAACTGATCATCGCGTCCGGCAAGGATTCACAGGATGCGGAGCCTGTGCGCATTTTCAAAAAGCAGATGGACGGCAGCTATGCCATCGCAACCACATCGTTCTTCGATGGGCCGCTACCCTCGCAAATCCATCCACGCAAGCTGCTGGTGGCCGACTTCAACGGCGACGGCCGGCCTGACCTTTACTTCATCGACCATGGCTATGACCATCCGCCGTTTCCCGGTGCGCAGAACGTGCTGGCACTCAGCAATCCGGCAACAGGCAGACTCTCCATCAAGAGCATCAACGGCAGCAAGGCACAGTTTCACCATTGCGCCGCTGCAGGCGACGTGGACAACAACGGAAGCGTCGACATCTTCGCGTGCAGCAACAGCTACCAGAGCACACCCGGCAACGACCAGAATCCCTACTTGCTGCTGAACGATGGCAGCGGCAACATGGCGATCTCCAGGGCGGGGGTGCCGGCCAGCCTGCGCCAGACGGGTGGCCTCTATGCTGCGGAACTGGTCGACGCCGATGGCGACGGCAACCTGGACCTCATCATCGGCGACCATGCATACGACAGCGGGCTGCGTCGCGACGTGAACCGCACCACCATCTTCTGGGGCGACGGCTCAGGCATGTTCACCGATGCGCGCGCCACCCGTCTGCCTGTCAACGAGTCCTTCCCTGTGACGTATGACATCAAGGCAGAGGACATTGACGGCGACGGCCAGCGCGAGATCGTATTGCTGACCGTGTCTGCGCAACTGCAGGGCTACTACCTGCAGATCTTCAAAAGAACCGGACCGCGCCAGTACGCAGACCAGTCAGTCCCCCGCATCATCAAGACGCCCACGACCTGGCAAGGCAACACGGCAAATTTCGCGCCTTGGATCCGTCTGGCAGATATCGACGGTGATGGCGATCTGGACATCTCCATTGGCGACAGCAGCGGCCAGATACCCGCGCGCCGGCTGCGCTGGCGCAACGATGGCACGGGCACGTTCGACTTCATCAATTGAACGTTTTTGTGGGCTCGGCGTGCCGGGCTCTTCAGGCGTTGCGACCCAGCGTCACGGCCGCGTGTCTTCACCCGGCATACGCCACCCGGCGTATATCGCCCGAGGGGGGCAATCCCTAGCATCCCTTCCATCGCCGCACATGGCTGCCCGCTCCGGGCAGGCGGGCGGCGACCGAATTCCCCCTCACTTCTGGAGAGATGCAATGCAACGTCGATTCACCCTCAAGGCGCTCACCGCCGCCGTCGCGCTGGCCGGTCTTTCCGCTGCGCCGGCCTTTGCCGCCGACACCATCAAGGTCGGCATCCTGCACTCGCTGTCGGGCACCATGGCGATCTCCGAGACGGCGCTCAAGGACATGGCGCTGATGACCATCGACGAGATCAACGCCCAGGGCGGCGTGCTGGGCAAGAAGCTGGAGGCGGTGGTGGTCGATCCGGCCTCCAACTGGCCGCTGTTCGCCGAGAAGACCAAGCAGTTGCTGGGCCAGGACAAGGTGGCCGTGATCTTCGGCTGCTGGACCAGCGTGAGCCGCAAGTCGGTGCTGCCGGTGGTCGAGGAAATGAACGGCCTGCTGTTCTACCCGGTGCAGTACGAGGGCGAGGAGCTGTCCAAGAACGTGTTCTACACCGGCGCCGCGCCCAACCAGCAGGCCATCCCCGCGGTCGAATACCTGATGAGCAAGGCCGGCGGCGGCGCCAAGCGCTTCGTGCTGCTGGGCACCGACTACGTCTACCCGCGCACCACCAACAAGATCCTGCGCGCCTTCCTCAAGAGCAAGGGCGTGAAGGACAGCGACATCGACGAGAAGTACACCCCCTTCGGCCACAGCGACTACCAGACCATCGTCGCCGACATCAAGAAGTTCTCGCAGGGCGGCAAGACGGCGGTGATCTCCACCATCAACGGCGACTCCAACGTGCCCTTCTACAAGGAACTGGGCAACGCCGGCCTGAAGGCCAAGGACGTGCCGGTGGTGGCCTTCTCGGTCGGCGAAGAAGAGCTGCGCGGTGTCGACACCAAGCCGCTGGTGGGCCACCTGGCCGCATGGAACTACTTCATGTCGATCAAGAACCCGACCAACGCCGCCTTCATCAAGCAGTGGAGCGAGTACGCGAAGGCCAAGAAGCTGCCCGGCCAGATGGACAAGCCGCTGACCAACGACCCGATGGAGGCCACCTACATCGGCATGCACATGTGGAAGCAGGCCGTCGAGAAGGCCAAGAGCACCGACACCGACAAGGTCATCGCCGCCATGGCCGGCCAGACCTTCAAGGCGCCGGACGGCTTCACGGTCGAGATGGACCCGAAGAACCACCACCTGCACAAGCCGGTGTTCATCGGCGAGATCAAGGCCGACGGCCAGTTCGGCGTGGTGTGGAAGACGCCCGCGCCGATCAAGGCCCAGCCCTGGAGCCCGTACATCGAGGGCAACGACAAGAAGCCGGACTACCCGGCGGGCAAGTCGGCTTCCTGAGCGCCTTCAGGCATGACCGGGCCCGTTCCCCGCATGGAGGGCGGGCCCTTTCTCTTGTGATGTCCACCCGAGGTTCCCGATGCTGCGCAGAACGATAGAGGCGGCGCGAAGGGCCGCCGTGCTGGCCGCCGTGCTGCTGGCCGGCGCCGCGCATGCGCTCACGCCCGCCGAGGCCACGGCCATGGCCACCGGCGACACCGACGAGCGCGTGGCCGCCATCAACCGGGCGGTGCCGGGCGCCGACGCCAGGACCATGGCCTTCTTCCAGGCCCTGGCCGACGACGCGGTCAAGACCTCGGGCAGCCGCGTCTACGTGCTCCGGGACGACAAGGGCTACGACCCGGTGACCGGCGCCGAACTGAAGGTGCCGGAGGACGCCGAGGACGTGGTCAACAACAACCTGCTGCGCAGCACGCTGGACACGGCCATGGCCGCGCTGCAGCTCGCCAGCCCCGACGACAAGGTGCGCGCCGGCGCGGTGCAGGTACTGCTCAACGAGCCCGACGAATCGCGCCTGCCGTTGGTGGAGAAGGCGCTGGCGGCCGAGCGGGTGCCGGCCATCAGGGCCCGGCTGGAGCGCGTGCGCGCGGCCAGCATGCTCGACAGCGCCGACAGGGCGCATCGGCTGGAGGCCGCCGCAACCCTGGCGGACAGCGGCAGTCCCGAGGTCAAGCTGCTGCTCAACGAGCGCCTGGCCAAGGAGGAGGACGCAGGCGTCAAGGCCGCGCTGCTGGCCGCGGTGCGCAGCATCGACGGCCGCCTGGTCTGGGGCGACCGCATCAACGCCATCTTCAGCGGCCTCAGCCTGGGCTCGGTGCTGCTGCTGGCCGCGCTCGGCCTGGCCATCACCTACGGGCTGATGGGCGTCATCAACATGGCGCACGGCGAGCTGATGATGATCGGCGCCTACGCGACCTACGTGGTGCAGGGCCTGTTCCAGCGCTACCTGCCCGAGTCCTGGTTCGGCGGCTACCTGGTGGCGGCCATTCCCGTGGCCTTCCTGGCCTCGGCGCTGGTCGGCGCGGTGATCGAGCGCGGCGTGATCCGCTTCCTCTACGGCCGCCCGCTGGAGACGCTGCTGGCCACCTGGGGCATCAGCCTGATGCTGCAGCAGGGCGTGCGCACGCTGTTCGGCGCGCAGAACGTGGGCGTGGAGAACCCCTCGTGGATGAGCGGCGGCTTCACCATGCTGGGCAACGTGGCGCTGCCCTGGAACCGCATCTGCATCATCGTCTTCGCCGGGCTGGTGCTGCTGGCCATGGCCTGGCTGATCGGGCGCACGCGGCTCGGGCTGTTCGTGCGCGGCGTCACGCAGAACCGGCCGATCGCCTCGTGCATGGGCGTGAACACGGCGCGGGTCGACACCTACGCCTTCGCGCTGGGCTCGGGCATCGCGGGCCTGGCCGGCTGCGCGCTGAGCCAGATCGGCAACGTCGGGCCCGACCTGGGCCAGGGCTACATCGTGGACTCGTTCATGGTGGTGGTGCTCGGCGGCGTCGGCCAGCTCGCCGGCACGGTGTACGCGGCCATGGGCCTGGGCATCCTCAACAAGTTCCTCGAAGGCTGGACCGGCGCGGTGCTGGCCAAGATCGCGGTGCTGGTCTTCATCATCATCTTCATCCAGAAGCGGCCCCAGGGCATCTTCGCCGTGAAGGGGCGAGAGGCATGACACACCCCCAGGCTTCGCACTCCGCGTCTTCGCCGACCCCCTTGCTGGGGGCGACGCCGGCGGCCCGGCAAAGCCGGTTCCGCGGCGTCCTGCGGGAAAACCAACGCATCCGTTCGCTGTCGTGCCCATGAACCATTCCATCCTTCCACCCAAGGCGCCGCTGCTGACCCGCACCGGCTGGAGCGCCTTCTTCGCCGCGCTGATCGCGGTCTGCGCGCTGGCGCCGCTCATGAACCTGTGGCTGCCGCCGGGCAGCGCGCTGCACCTGAGCGACTACGGCGTGGCACTGCTCGGCAAGATCATGTGCTATGCCATCGTCGCGCTGGCCATGGACCTGATCTGGGGCTACACCGGCATCCTGTCGCTCGGCCACGGGCTGTTCTTCGCGCTTGGCGGCTACGTCATGGGCATGTACCTGATGCGCCAGATCGGCCGCGACGGCAACTACAAGAGCGACCTGCCCGACTTCATGGTGTTCCTCGACTGGAAGGAGCTGCCCTGGCACTGGGCGCTGTCCGACAGCTTCGCCGCCACGCTGGTGCTGGTGGCGGCGGTGCCGGGCGTGGTGGCCTTCGTGTTCGGCTACTTCGCCTTCCGCTCGCGCATCAAGGGGGTGTACTTCTCCATCATCACGCAGGCCATGACCTTCGCCGCCATGCTGCTGTTCTTCCGCAACGAGACCGGCTTCGGAGGCAACAACGGCTTCACCGACTTCAAGCGCATCCTGGGCCTGCCCATCGCCACGCAGGGCATGCGCATGACGCTGTTCGTGCTCACCGGCTGCACGCTGCTGGTCTTCTTCCTGTTCGCGCGCTGGCTGGTGCGCAGCAAGTTCGGCCGGGTGCTGCAGGCCATCCGCGACGCCGAGACGCGCGTCATGTTCTGCGGCTACAACCCGCTGCCCTACAAGCTCACCATCTGGGTCATCTCGGCCGTGATGTGCGGCGTGGCCGGGGCGCTGTACGTGCCGCAGGTGGGCATCATCAACCCGGGCGAGATGAGCACCGCGGCCTCGATCGAGATGGCCGTCTGGACGGCGGTCGGCGGCCGCGCCACGCTGGTCGGCCCGATCCTGGGCGCCTTCCTGGTCAACGGCGCCAAGAGCTGGCTCACCGTGGTGGCGCCCGAGTTCTGGCTGTACTTCCTGGGCGCGCTGTTCATCGCCTGTCTCTTATACACATCTCCGAGCCCACGAGACCGTACAGGAAATCGCGTATGCCGTCTTCTGCTTGAAAAAGGGGGGGGGGGGGGGGGGGGGGGGGGGGGGGGGGGGGGGGGGGGGGGGGGGGGGGGGGGGGGGGGGGGGGGGGGGGGGGGGGGGGGGGGGGGGGGGGGGGGGGGGGGGGGGGGGGGGGGGGGG
>NZ_JAELTO010000085.1 GCF_016428875.1 Xylophilus sp. ASV27 | reverse complement strand
CTGGCCGGCATGAAGGACTCCAAGGTGATCGTGGCGATCAACAAGGACGAGGAGGCGCCCATCTTCTCCGTGGCCGACTACGGCCTCGTGGCCGATCTGTTCTCGGCTGTGCCGGAGATGGTGCAGGTGCTGTGAGGTTTTGCTGCCAAAAACATAGCATGTAGCCCAGGATTTGCCTGGGCTACAGCCATTTTTCTTTCAAAAAATGGAGACCGAGGCGCCATGACGTCCCAAAGCCCTGAATCCTTCGACGCCTGGGTCGGCCGCAGCGAAGAGAGCGCGGACCAGATCACCCAGGCCCCCATTCGCCTCCTGCAGGCTACGCTGGACGCGGCCAGCCCCGCCGCGCTGCCGCTCCATCTGCCGCCGCTCTGGCACTGGCTGTACTTCCTGCCGGGCGAGCGGCAATCCGGCATCGGCCCAGACGGCCACCCCCGGCGCGGCGGCTTCCTGCCCCCGATCACGCTGCCGCGGCGCATGTGGGCCGGCGGGCGGCTGCGCTTCGTGCGGCCGCTGGCCGTGGGGGTGGCGGTGCGGCGTGTCTCGCTCATCAAGAGCATCCAGACCAAGTCCGGGCGCAGCGGCACGCTGGTGTTCGTGACCGTGCAGCACGAGGTGTCGGACGCGCAGGGCGTGGCGATCCACGAGGAGCAGGACATCGTCTACCGCGACGCGCCCGCCCCTGGCGCACCCGCGCCGCAGCCCCCCGCCGCGCCGGAGGACGGGCAGTTCGGCCGCAGCATCAGGCCCGACCCGGTGCTGCTGATGCGCTACTCGGCGCTCACCTTCAACGGCCACCGCATCCACTACGACCGGCCCTACGCCATGCAGGAGGAGGGCTACCCCGGCCTGGTGGTGCACGGCCCGCTGATCGCCACACTGCTCATGGAGGAACTGCGCCGCGCGCATCCGCACAGAACCCTCCGCGGCTTCGAGTTCAAGGCCGTGAGCCCCTTGTTCGACACCGCGCCGTTCACGGTCAACGGCAAGCTCGAAGGCAGCACCGCCCGCCTGTGGGCGCGCGGCCCGCAGGGCCAGCTCGCCATGCAGGCCAGTGCCGACATCGAATAGGAGCAACCACCATGCAAGCGAAAAAGGGCCCCCTGAGCGGCCTGACCGTCGTCACGCTGGAGCACGCCATCGCCGCGCCCTTCTGCACGCGCCAGCTCGCCGACCTGGGCGCGCGCGTGATCAAGGTCGAGCGCCCCGGCGTGGGCGACTTCGCGCGCGCCTATGACCACCGCACGCGCGGGCTGGCTTCGCACTTCGTCTGGACCAACCGCTCCAAGGAAAGCCTGACGCTGGACCTGAAACAGCCGCAGGCCCAGGAAGTGCTGGGCGAGCTGATCGCCAAAGCCGACGTGCTGGTGCAGAACCTCGCGCCCGGCGCGGCCGCGCGCATGGGCCTGTCGTTCGAAGCGCTGCATGCCAGGCATCCCAAGCTGATCGTCTGCGACATCAGCGGCTACGGCGCGGACGGCCCCTACCGCGACAAGAAGGCCTATGACCTGCTGATCCAGAGCGAGGCGGCTTTCCTCTCGATCACCGGCACGCCCGAGGAGCCGAGCAAGGCCGGCAACTCCATCGCCGACATCGCAGCGGGCATGTACGCCTACACCGGCATTCTGAGCGCGCTCCTGCAGCGCAATATCTCCGGTGAGGGCTCGCACGTCGAAGTCTCCATGCTCGAAGCGCTGGGCGAGTGGATGGGCTTTCCCATGTACTACGCCTATGACGGCCAGGCCGCGCCCACCCGCAACGGCGCGGCGCACGCCACCATCTACCCCTATGGCCCGTTCGCCGCGGGCGACGGCCGGGTGGTGATGCTCGGCCTGCAGAACGAGCGCGAGTGGAAGCTGTTCTGCGACAAGGTGCTGCGCCGCCCCGAACTCGCGGCCGACCCGCGCTTCGACGCCAACGTGCGCCGCGTGGAGCACCGCGCCGAGTTGAAGCAGTTGATCGAGGCCGCCTTCGCCAGCCTCACGGCGCAGGACGTGATTGCGCGCCTGGACCAGGCGCAGATCGCCAACGCCGCCGTGAACCAGGTGGGCGACCTGTGGACGCACCCGCAACTGCAGGCGCGCCAGCGGTTTCGCCCCATCGGCTCGCCGGCCGGCGAATTGCAGGCATTGCTGCCGCCCGCCACCGTGAGCAGCTTCGACCCGCGCATGGACCCGGTGCCCGCGCTGGGCGAACACAGCGCGGCCATCCTGCACGAGCTTGGCCGCTCCGACGCAGACGTTGCCGCGCTGCGCACCCAAGGAGTGATCTGACATGAGCGCATTCCCCGCGTGCCACGCGCGCAGCCTGCTGTTCGTCCCCGCCACCAAGCCCGAGCGCTTCGCCAAGGCGCTCGATTCGGGGGCCGACTGCATCATCATCGACCTCGAAGACGCGGTGGCCGAAGGCAGCAAGGAAGGCGCGCGCGCCCAGCTCGCCCAGCACCTGCCGCAACTCAGCGCCGCGCAACGGGCGCGCACCCTGGTGCGCGTCAACGCCGTGGGCACGCCCTGGCACGAGGCCGACGTCGCCCTGCTGCGCGACTGGGCCGCGCAGGGCGTGGTCACCATGCTGCCAAAATCCGAAGACCCGGCCGCGCTGCGCGGCGTGGCGCGGCAATTGGGCGCGGGCGCGGGCCTCGTGGCGCTCATCGAATCGCTGGCCGGGCTGGACGCCGCCACCGAACTGGCGCGCGAGCCGCAGGTGCTGCGCCTGGCCTTCGGCCACCTCGATTTCCAGCTCGACCTGGGCATGCGCGCCTCGGCAGAGGAACCCGAACTGGCCTTCGCCCGCAACGCCCTGGTGGCCGCCTCGCGCCGCGCCCAATTGTCCAAGCCCATCGACGGCGTGACCACTGACACCGGCAACGCCGAACGGCTCGCGGCCGATGCCCGGCGCGCCCGGGCCTTCGGCTTTGGCGGCAAGCTGTGCATCCACCCCGCGCAGGTGGCCGGCGTGAACGAGGCCCTGGGCTACAGCGAGGCCGAGCAGGCCTGGGCGCGCCGCGTGCTGGCCGAGGCCGCCCGGCGCGGCGGCGAAGCCTTCAGCCTCGACGGCCGCATGGTCGACCTGCCCGTGGTCCGGGCGGCCGAGGCGATCGTGGCCGGCACAAAAAAATGATAGCTGAAAGCCCAGGATTTATCTGGGCTGCAGCCGATTTTCATCAAGAAATCGTCCGGCGCCTGCAGATCAACGCGCAGAACTGCGTGCACTGCAGGGTCTGCGGCATCAAGAGCCCGACGCAGAACATCGTGCGGGTGGCGCCCGAAGGGCGCGACGGGCCGGACCGCCCCGGTATGTAAGCTTCATCGCGCCGCAAGGCGCAGTTATCCAGGCGTTCCGATCATGGCATCGACCTCCACACGCCTCGTCGCCGCGGCCTCACGGGCCTGATGAATGCGGGCGCATTCCATCTGGAGTGCGAACCGGCGGTCCGCTTGAGCCAGCGCAATCGCAGCCCGTTGGCGGTGCTGTTCATCGACCAGGACCACTTCAAGCAGGTCAACGACACCCATGGCCACGCCGCGGGCGCAGAGGTGCTGCTGCCTGCTGCTGCCGCAGACCAGCGCCGCTGGCGCCCATATCTACTGCGCAGCCATGAAGGGGTAGCTGCCGGCTGCGGCTGGCCTTGCCTGGCGCATGCAGGGGCCGCGTCGCTACAACGACACAGGCGTGCGGGTCATGCAGGTTTTCCCTCGCTCATTCATAAGCCCTGTCACTCGCTGCATCCGCTTTATCCCGGCTAATGCTGGTGACCCGGCCTGACTACATTCGACTCTCTCCATCTATCGGGCACGTCGAGAGGGACGAATGGAATCGGCGCGAGCGCACGGGTGGACAGAGACAGGTACTTCGACTGAGGCGGACGACAGGTTCTCAGAGAGGGCCGGACGATGCACCCAATCACCCAAAGGAGGCTCCCCGATGACAAGAGCACGACGTGCAGCGGCACTGGCTGCCGCACTATCTTTCACCATGCTGCTCGGCGCTTGCCGTCCCGCCGCGACGGGAAGCGACAGCACCGCGGCCGCTTCTGACGGCAAAGTCTCCGCAGAGACCGCCGTGGCCATCGCGGCCGCGAAGGCAGAGGTCGCCGCGGTGTCGGCCGTCCGCACCAGGATCTACGTGACCGAGCCCCTCGGTGCTTCAGTCGCGGGCAAGAAGCTCGTCTATGCAGAGCCCGCCATCCCGATCGGCGCCATCGTGGGCGACAAGCTGGAGGAGGCCGCCAAGGTGATCGGCTTCGGCTTCTCGCGCGTCAGCATCGGCGCCGACCCCGCGTCCATCGCGGCCGGCATGGATCAGATCGCCGCGCTCGCGCCCGACGCCGTCATCGTCACCGCCTTCGATCCGGCCAGCACCTGGAAGACGCAGGCCCTCAAGCTCAAGGCCAGGAACATCCCCACCATCCTCATCGGGGGCATCGCGTGCGACGATATCCTCAGCGCGTGCCAGCCCGACGAGGTCGGCGTCTCGCTTGCGCTCGTGGGCGGCGCAGCGGCCGTGGAGATGGGCCGCCTGCAGGCGGCAAAGGTCATCGTCGACTCCAACGGAAAGGCCAACGCCGCATACTTCGGCGACGAGATGCTGGGCAACAGCCGCTTCCTCGAGAAGGGCTTCGTGGATCGTGTGAAGGAGTGTCCGGGGTGCAAGGCGCGCGCCCAGCAACTGCCCAGCGCCGGCATCCAGTCGGGCGCCGCCGCCAGCCAGATCGTCAGCTTCCTGCAGGCCAACCCCGAGGTCAACTACGCCTCGCTGCAGTACGGCGACTTCGCAACCGGTGTGCCGACCGCGCTGAAGGCCGCAGGTCTGACCGGGTTTCACTTCGTCACCCAGGCTTCGGGCCCCGCACAGTACGACGACATCAAGGCGGGCGGCTCGCAGATCGCCGACGTGCCGGTGCCCCTGGGCTACCTTGGCTACCTCGCGGTGGACTCGGCGGCCCGCTTCGTCGTCGGACGCAAGGTCACGGCCGAACAGGTGCGCCAGCCGATGACCGTGTTCACGAGGGACTTCATCGACGTGTCCGACGGCGGCTTCTGGCCGGGTGTCGAGGGCTATCGCGATCAGTTCACGTTGTTGTGGAACGTTCGGTAAATGGTGATGCTGCGGGCACGGCACTCGCTCGACATACGCGGGATTGGCAAGACCTTCGGAGACAGCCAGGCACTCAAGGACGTTGACCTGCGCATCAATGCCGGGAGCATCCATGCCCTGCTGGGGCAGAACGGCTCGGGCAAATCGACGCTGATCAAGGTGCTCTCTGGCTACCACGCGGCGGACCCGGGAACGCAGGTCTTCTACAACGGCGAAGAAGTCGATGTGGACGCCGCAGCCGGCGCGTCGTGGCGCAGGCACCTGCGCTTCGTGCACCAGGACCTCGCCCTTGTCGAGACGCTCAGCGCGGTCGAGAACCTCGCGCTCGAGCGCGGGTTTTCGACCGGCTTCCTCGGGCGCATCCGCTGGCGCGCCGAGCGGCGCCGGGCGCGCGATCTCATGGCCCGGCTCGGCGTGCAGCTCGATGTCACCAAGCCCATTGCTGCACTCAGCCCCGCGGAGCGCACCATGGTCGCCATCGCGCGCGCATTGCAGGACTGGGACGACTCACAGTACACCGTACTCGTGCTCGACGAGCCCACCGCGTCTCTCGCACGCGACGAGGCAGACCGGCTCTACGCGGCAGTCGCAGGCATCGCGGCGCGCGGCGCCGGAGTGCTGCTGGTCACCCACCACCTCGACGAGGTGTTGCGCGTGGCCGACAGGTTCACCGTGCTGCGCAACGGCAGCGCCGTCGCCACGGGGCCCGTCGCCGATGTCGATGTGAGCCGGCTCGTCGAACTGATCATCGGCCGCAGCGTCGAGCGTCTCTACTGCGAACATCCGCCCCCGAGCGGCGGCGTCGTCCTGCGGGTCGAGAGCCTGCAGGCGGGCGCGCTCGGCCCGCTCTCGTTCGAGGTAAAGGCCGGCGAGGTGCTGGGCTTCGCGGGTGTCGACGGCTCCGGCCGCGAGGCCGTGGCGGCCTTTCTCAGCGGCGCGCGCGGCATCGAGGCCGGGGTCATCCGCGTGAACGGGCGCGCGGTGCCCTCTGGCGACGTGCGGGCGGCGATGCGCGAAGGCATGGTGCTGCTTCCCGCCGAGCGCAAGCTCAAGGGCATCGTCGCCGAGTTGAGCGTGCGCGAGAACCTGCTGATCTCGCGCTACGCCGACCTGCGACGAGGGTGGCGCAGCGCCTTCGCAATCAGGCGCCGCTCCGAACTGGGGGTGGTGAAGCACTGGCTCGACGTGCTCGAAGTGCGGCCCTCGGCCCCCGAAGCCGCCATCGGCACCTTCAGCGGCGGCAACCAGCAGAAGGTCGTCCTGGCGCGCGTGCTGCGCCTGGCGCCGAAAGTGCTCCTGCTCGACGAGCCCACGCAGGGCGTGGACGTCGGTGCGCGTGCAAAGATCTACGAGCGGATCGCCGAGGCGGCCCGTGGCGGCGCGGCGATCGTGCTGTGCTCCAGCACCGACGAGGAACTGGCCAACGAGTGCGACCGGGTGATGGTGTTGCGCGCCGGCCGCGTTGCGGCAACGCTCAGCGGTGCCGAGCTCACCGAAGACGCCATCACGGCTGAATGCCTGCGCCCGCGCGAAGCGGCCCGCGCCGAAGAAGAACTCCCATGACCTTCACTACGCCGAACCCATGGCTTGGGCGCCTGAGCCCCCGCAACATCAGCGCGGTCTATTTGCTGATCTTCATGGTGCTGTTCGCGCTCGCCGTCATTCCGGACAAGTTCCTGCATGCCTCCACGCTGCCTTCCATCATCGACAACGTCACCATGACAGCGCTGCTCGCCGTGGCACTGACGCTGCCGCTCGCGACCGGCCAGTACGACCTTTCCGTCGGTACCTTGGTCGCCTTCACCGGGGTCGTGACGGCGGTTATCCAGACCCGGCTCGGGTTGCCCATCGGGCTGGCGATTCCTCTGAGCATCGTCGCGGGCGTGCTCACGGGTGCCATCGTGGGCGCCGCCAACGCTTTCCTGGTCGTCAAGCTGCGTATCTTCTCGCTGATCGCCACGCTCGGCATGAATTCGATCCTGATCGGACTGACCGCCTGGGTCAGCAACAACCGCACCATCGCGGGTCTGGATGACGGGTTCAAGGCGCTCGTGAACACGCCGGTGGTGGGCAGCATCACGCTCGGGCCGGTCTATCTCCTGCTCATCTCCATCGTGCTCTGGTTCGTGCTCGAGCACACGCCGGTGGGGCGCTACCTCTATGCAACGGGGGGCAACCCCGACGCGGCCCGCCTTGCGGGGGTGCCCACCGCGCGCTACGTCACGCTCGCGCTCGTTCTGTGCGGTGCGATCGCCGCCTTTGCCGGCATCGCGCTGGCGGCCCGCGCGGGCGGCGCATCGGGCAGTGGCGGCCCGGGCTTCCTGCTGCCGGCGTTCGCGGCGGCCTTCCTCGGCGCGACGCAGTTCAAGGGCGGCCGCTTCAACGTGTGGGGCACCGTACTGGCGGTCTTCACGCTCGAAACCGGCTCGAAGATCCTCTACCTGTGGCTGCAGCAGGCCTGGCTCACGAACATCTTCTACGGCTTCGTGCTCATCGTGGCCGTCGGTGTCGCTTCATCGGGCGCGCTGCGCCGAGGCAAGAAGAAAGCGGGGCCGGCGGCAGGCGCATCCACCCTGCGAAGCGGCGATGGGGCGGAGCCTTCTACGCCCGCGCCTGAGACCGCAACCGCAGCGCCTCCACGAGCAGCGTGAACGCCGCCGCCGCGTGGCAGCGGTTGGCGTAGTACAGGTGGTAGCCCTCGAAAGTCTTGCGCCAGTCGCTCAGGACCTCGATCAACTGGCCTGACGCAATCTGCTCGCGCACATAGGCCATGGGCAGGTAGGCCAGGCCCAGCCCTGTGAGCGCCGCGTCGCGCAGCGGCGAGATGCTGTTGAGCACCAGCGGGCCATCGACCCTGACGCGGTGTTCCTTGCCCGCCTTCTGGAAAAGCCATGCGAAGAAATCGCCGTGCGTGGGCAGGCGCAGATTCAGGCAGGCGTGCGTGACCAGGTCGGGCGGGCGCTTCGGTGGCGGGTTCCGTGCGAAGTAGGACGGCGTGCCAACGACCGACATCGGTACCTCCGGGCCGATGGGCACGGCGATCATGTCCTTGGCCACGAGGCCGCCACGGCGCACTCCCGCGTCGAAGCGGCCCCCGACGATGTCCGCCAGGCCATAGTCCGTGGTGATCTCCACCTTGATTTCCGGGTAGTCGGGAAGAAAGCGCGCAACGGCCGGCTGCAGCACGCTGTGCACGGCGTATTCATCTGCCGAGATGCGGATCGTGCCCGCCGGCCGCTCGCGCAGCGAACCCAGTTGCGCAAAGCCCTGGGCGATTTCCTCCAGCGCGGGCAGCACTTGGGACAGCAGGCTCTGTCCCGCCTCGGTGGGCGAGACGTTGCGCGTGGTCCGGTTGAGCAGGCGGATGCCCAGCCGCCCTTCGAGCATGCGCACCGTCTGGCTGAGTGCGGACTGGGACACCCCCAGCTTGGCTGCTGCTCGCGTGAAGCTGCCCTCCTTCGCCACGGCGACGAAGGCATGGAGGTCTCGAAGGTTTTCACCCGTCATTCATAAGCCTCTCTACTCAGCGTATGCACTTTATCCCATCTACTCCAGATTCTGGCGTATACCTAACATTAGTTCGATATCAATTGGTCACACATTTTCAGGAAAAAAGGAGGCACAGATGGCAGCACGTTTGAAGGGCAAGGTGGCGATCGTGACCGGCGGCGCAAGCGGCATCGGTCTGGCAACCGTGAAGAAATTTCTGGAGGAGGGCGCCAAGGTCGTCATGGCCGACATCGCCGAGGAGCTGGGGCAGTCTGAAGCGGCCGCGCTGCAGTCCGAGGGCAAGCCCGTGGTGTTCCGCAACATCGACATCTCATCGGGCACGCAGTGGAAAGCGCTCATCGCAGAAACACTGAAGACGCATGGCGGATTCAACGTGCTCGTGAACAACGCGGGCTTCGCGCGCCTGAACACCGTGGAGAGCGAAACCGAGGCGGACTTCGACGCGCACGTCGCCGTCAACCTCAAGGGCCCGTATCTGGGCACCAAGCTCGCCATAGCGCACATGAAGGGCCATGGGGGCGGCTCCATCGTGAACGTGGCGTCGGTCGAAGGCGTGCGCGGCAATCCGCTGCTGCCCGCCTACAACGCGGCCAAGGGCGGGCTGCGGATCTTCTCGCGGGGCGCGGCCATCCACTGCGCGCGCGAGGGCTACGGCATCCGTATCAACTGCGTGTGCCCCGGCGCCATCGAGACGCCCATTTTCGGAAAGATCGCCGCCACCGCCTCCAAGGAGCAACTGGACTCCGTGTTCGGCTACTCCACGGCCCGCATCGCCCTGGGGCGCGCAGGCCAGCCGGAAGACATCGCCAATGCCTGCCTGTTCCTGGCGTCGGACGAATCCAGATACGTGATCGGCATCGACCTGCCGGTGGACGGCGGCTACCTGGCCTGATGCCTGACGCGGAATTTCAACAACGGAGCCATACATGCGATCCCATCTGAAGTTCTTCATCGGCGGCCAATGGGTGGAGCCGGCAAGTTCCAGCATCCATGAGGCGATCAATCCCGCGACGGAGACGGTGTCCGGCAAGATTGCTATGGGCAACGCCATGGACGTGGACCGGGCAGTGGCCGCGGCGCGCCAGGCCTTCGACCGCTATTCCCAGACCAGCACCGAGGAGCGCCAGGCCTTGCTGGAGCGGATCGCGGCAGGCATGGCGGCGCGCGCCAAGGACCTGCATGCCGCACTCACCGAGGAGATGGGCAGCCCCACGTGGGCCGCGGAGCAGGCCCACGTTCCATTGGCGCTGGGGCATTTCGCCGCGGCGATCAAGCAGTTGCAGAGCTACGAATTCGAGGAAAAGCGCGGCATCCACCTGGTGCGCAAGGTGCCCATCGGAGTGTGCGCCCTGATCACGCCCTGGAACTGGCCGGTGGCGATGCTGGCCGCCAAGACCGCGCCCGCGCTGGCCGTGGGCTGTACCGTGGTGCTCAAGCCGTCGGAGTTCTCGCCCTTCACCGCACAGATCTTTGCCGAGGTGCTGCAGGAGGCCGGCGTGCCGCCAGGCGTATTCAACATGGTCTTCGGCGACGGGCCCACGGTGGGCACGGCCCTGAGCCGCCACCCGGACGTGGACATGGTGTCCATCACTGGCTCCACCCGCGCAGGCATCGAGGTGGCCAAGAACGCCGCGGACACTGTCAAGCGGGTGCACCAGGAACTGGGCGGCAAGAGCCCCAATCTCATGCTGCCCGATGCCGATCTGGAGAAGGCCGTGGCCTCGGGCACCACCTTCATCATGATCAACTCGGGGCAGTCCTGCTCGGCGCCCTCGCGCATGCTGGTGCCGCGCCACCTCATGGATGCCGCGGGCGAGATCGCCAGTAAGACCGCGCAATCGCTGGTCGTGGGCCGACCTGATGGCGGCGCATTCATCGGACCGGTGGTCAATGCCTCGCAGTGGAAGCGCATCCAGGGTTACATCCAGAGCGGCATCGACGAAGGTGCCCGTGTGCTTGTGGGTGGCGTAGGCAAGCCCGAGGGGCTTCAGACCGGCTACTACGTCAAGCCCACGGTCTTCACCAACGTGAGGCCGGACATGCGCATCGCCAAGGAAGAGATCTTCGGGCCGGTGCTGGCCATCATTCCTTACGACGACGAGGAAGAGGCGGTGCGCATCGCCAACGACTCGCCCTATGGCCTGGCCGCCTACGTGCATTCGCGTTCGCTGGAAAAGGCCCGCGCCGTGGGCGCGCGCATTCGCGCAGGGCAGGTGTATCTCAATGGTGACCTCAACCTGTTCGACTCCACGGTTCCTTTCGGCGGCTGCAAGTGCTCGGGCAATGGACGCGAGGGCGGCGTGGAGGGGCTGGAGTCCTTCCTCGAGGACATCGCCTTTCTGGGCTACGCGCCCGAGACGCAGGCGGCTTGATTTCTCCGGCGCCGCCTTGCCAGAGCGGCGCCAGCCATCTCAAAAAAATAGAGGAGACACACATGGCATGCCAAGTGGTGATTGAGCTGAAGGCGCAACCTGGATCCGCCAACGTGCTGCGGGACTGGATGCGGGACAAGCTGCCAGGAACCCGGGGCTTTGACGGCTGCATCGCGGTGCTGCCCACCCGCAGCCAGGAAGACCCCTCGCTCATCGTCCTGCTGGAGCAGTGGGCAAGCCGCCAGCACTTCGAAAAGTACCTGGAGTGGCGCGTGCAGACGGGCGTGGTCGAGGAACTGGGCGCCATGCTGGGGGCGGAGCCGCAGTTCCGCTACTTCGACTACCTCGGCGTCTGACGGCGTCTGGAGTGGCATGCCGCCGCGGCGCACCGTGTTGCAGCGTACCTCATAACGACAAGCAGGAGACAAGCAATGATCATCGTGATCGCCAGGGCCACCATCCGGCCCGGCATGCACCAGAAGCTCAGGGACATTGCGCACGCGCTGCAGCACGAGCACGCGCCCAAGGAAGAAGGCTGCCTGAGGTACGACGCCTTCATCGATGGCGACACCTTCGTCATCCTGGACCAGTGGCGCGATCAGGCGGCCCTGGACGCGCATCTGCAGGCGCCCCACGTGGCGCGCTACGCGCCGCGGATCAAGGACAGCGTGGTGGACGGGCGCATCGACCTGCAGATCGTCAAGGCCGCTGAGGTGAGCTTCCTGCAGTTCTGACCCCGGCCAAAGGCCGGGACCGATCCCTTTGAGCCATTCCCGTTGCCGGACCAGGCCTTGCGCCTGGTTGGCAGGGGTGTGGCCGTGGAGAAGAGAGAAAAAAGGAGAGAGGAGAGGCAATGCATCGGCACCCCCGTTCATGGCGCCGCTTTTGGTGGACTGCAGGGATTGCGCTTCTGCCGGGCTGGGCATGGCCATGGCCCACGCTGGCCCAAGAGCCTGCCATCGTCACGGTGGCGCATGTCGCGCCGCTGACAGGGCCTGTCGGCATCTACTCGCAATCCGTCCACCAGGGGATGGGCGCCTATTTCCAGTGGGTCAACAGCCGTGGCGGCGTGCGCGGCCACCGGATCGATCTGGTGGGCGTGGACATTCCCTACGACCTGGAACCGGCAAAGGTGCTGGAGAAGTACGCGCAGACCGCCAGCCGGTACAAGCCGGTGGCGTTCGCGTACCCGATTTCTTCGCAGGTGTTCGATGCGCTGGTGGACTTCCGCACCCTGACCCAGCTCGGCGTGCCCATCGTCGGCACGATTCCGCAGATGTACCCCCGGCGCGGCGTGGTGAACCCGCTGGTGTTCTTCGTGGGCGCGAGCGACATCCGCGAGGTGACCCGCATCGTCGAGCACATGGGTGCTGTGGGGCGCCGCAGGATCGCGGTGGCGTATTGGGACGATTCCAACAACCAGGGCCTGCTTGCGCCTATTCGCCAGGCGGCCGCCGCGCTGGGCATGGAGGTCGTGGGTGCATATCCCATCGCGCCGACCGGAACGGGGGACCTGGCGGGCGTGATATCGAGCATCAAGGCGCAGCAGCCGCAGGGCGTGGTGTGCCTCATGCCTGCCCAGGACACGGTGCGCGTGCTCACGGCCATCCGGGCCGATGGCAGCACGGCGGCGCTCTACGGTCCGTCCTACAACGACCCCGGCCTGCTGCCGCCGGCGGACAGGGACAGGCTGCGCGGCGTGGCCGTCGCGCAGATCGTGCCCAACCCCAACCATCCGCTGCTGCCCCTCGCGCAGGAGTTCCGCACGCACTTCACGGCCCATGCGTCGAACGCCGGGTTCAACAGCTACTCGTTCCAGGGCTACATCGCGGCGCGGCTGATCGTGCAGGCGCTGAACCGCTGCGCCAACCCAAAGAACCCCGCCTGCCTGCGCGATGAGCTGGAGAAAACCGGGAGTCATGACCTGGGCGGATTGACCGCGCATTACTCGCCGACCAACCACGATGGGCTCTCCTATGTCGACATCGGCATGGTCTCGTGGAGCGGAAAAGTCATCTATTGATCCCGCCGCGCCATCGCGGCGGACAGGCATTCATCAACCACAGGAGACAAACAGCATGAATCGAGAAATGAAGACCTGACGCATTGGCAACGAACGGGAAATCCGCATGGATGCATCAATGCGGATCAGCATTTGAAAACACGAGGAATCTTTCACAATGAATGCTCACAATGGAAAACCTGCCGCGCTGGCTGCCGCGGTATTTTGCGGCCTGGCCACCCTGGCGGCGCCGGCGCATGCGATGGACGTCAACGCCTACGACTGGATGCCCGCGCCGGACGGCACCAGCGCCTTCATCCTGTACACGCCATGGACGCACGACACGGGCGCCGTATTGAACGGCAACAAGCTCGCTGGCTCAGTCAACGCGGCCATGGTCATGCCGCGATACGTGCACTACATGGACGTGGGTGGTCATCCGCTGGCCGTCACGGCGCTGGTGCCCTATGGGCGGCAGTGGAACGGGACCCTCGGCGGCGCAAGCCTGGGCGACAGCAAGACCACCTTGGGCGATGTGACGCTCGTCAGCGGGTACTGGCTGTACAGCAATCCGCAGGAGCGCAAGAACATCGTGCTCGCCGGCTACCTGAACGTGCCCACGGGCACCTACGACCGCGACAGGGCACTCAACATGAGCAGCGGGCAGCTCGCAGCGACCCTGCAGCTCGGCGGCATGCTCCCGCTGTCGGACAAGTGGACGCTGGAGCCCACGGTGGACGCCACCGTCTACCGCGACAAATCGAACGCCAATTCATTGGGGCAGACCTTGTCGCAGGCCAATGTCTACACCGTTCAAAACTGGCTGTCGTACAGCATCAACGCCACCACCATGTTCCATGTGGGCCATGCGGCTTACTTCGGTGGGACCAAGAAGCTCGACGGGGTGGAGAACGGCTTCAACTCCCGCAAGCAGCAGGTCAGGGTCGGGCTGGTGCATTGGCTTTCGCCCAAGGTATCGATCTACGGCCAGGTGAACCGCGACTTCGACGTGCAAGGCGGTTTCAAGGGGACCTCCGGAGTGATCCGCCTCGTCACACTTTTCTGAAAAACGCGATCTCCTGCTAGGGCTTGGCATCTTCATTCGTGGGGTGAAAACTCCGAGATGGAGGTGCCTTTTTTGCGTTCGCCGCCTCAATGGCCTGCTGGCATGTGCTGCACGCGCCTTGAAAACGCTCCCTGCTGGCGGGAGCCGCGCTTTCTAGAAAATCGCTATGCGCGCGCCGACGACGTGCGCAGCGCGGTGGACCACCTGAGCGCCCAATGCTTCTGCTTCCTCCAGGAACAGCTGCGCAGAGCGGCGGGTGAGGTCAAGGCTCTGCACATGGTCCAAGGCGCCACCCATATGTCGCTCCAAGACGAGCCCGCGCAGACGCGGGAGGCGCTGGAGCACCTGGTGCCGCCGTCCTGGCTCTGATGTGCCGGGACGCGGCTGTCTGAGCACGCCCCAGACACCGCGGAGGCATGTTCAGCGATGCCCTGCTACCGTGCCAGGAGCGGGCTGGGCATAAAACCAAGCGCGGCGGGAGCTTGCTGCGTTGACGAAAGCTGGAACATGCCGACCGCCCGCGCCAGCGCATGCGCCTGTTCGCGCAGCGAGGCGGCCGCGGCGGAGGCCTCCTCGACCAGCGCGGCGTTCTGCTGCGTGGTCTGGTCCATCTGCGCGATGGCTTCACCCACCTGCGATACGCCGGTGCTCTGCTCACTGCTGGCCGCGCTGATTTCGCCCATGATGTCTGCCACCCGGCGGATGGCGCTCACGACCTCGGCCATCGTCGTGCCCGCCTTGTCCGCCAGCAGCGAGCCCTTCTCGACGCGCTCCACGCTGGTCGTGATCAGGCTCTTGATCTCCTTGGCCGCCTCGGCGGATCGCCCCGCGAGGCTGCGCACCTCGCTCGCCACCACGGCGAAGCCACGGCCCTGCTCGCCGGCGCGCGCCGCCTCCACGGCAGCGTTCAGCGCGAGGATGTTGGTCTGGAAAGCGATCCCGTCGATCACGCTGATGATGTCGGCGATCTTTTTGCTGCTGTCGTCGATGCCCTTCATGGTCCGCACGACCTCGGCCACCACATCGCCGCCCTGCTGGGCCACGGTGCTGGCATTCGCGGCCAGTTGGTTGGCGGTGCGCGCGTTGTCCGCGTTCTGGCGCACGGTGGAGCCCAGTTGCTCCATCGAGGCGGCGGTTTCCTCCAGCGCCGACGCCTGCCGCTCGGTGCGCTCCGACAGGTTCTGGTTGCCCGCGGCGATCTGCTGGGAGGCCGTGACGACGGCGTCGGAGCCGTCACGTACCTGGGTCACCACGTTCCGGAGCGATGCCGCCATGCTCCCCAGCGCACGCGAGAGCGCGGCAAGATCATCGCGACCGTTGCTGCCGCCGTCTTCTACGGCGAGGTCGCCGGCCGCCACCTGCTGGGCGGTGCGGATGGCCTGCGCGATTGCCCGGCTCAGGTGGCGCAGCAGCAGAACCGTGACGAGGAAGGCGATGGAGACGAGCACGGTGGTGGCAGCCGCCGTGACCCACCAGTTGCGCCGATTGCTCTCCAGCAGGCTCTCGACGCGCCGGGCGAGCTTGTCCTGCTCGATCCGCGTCAGCTCTTCGGAGTATTCGAAGAACTTGTTGGCTTCTGCAGTGAACTCGTTATCGAAAATCCTGGCCACGGCCGCCTCGTCGTTCGCCGCACGGGCCTGGGCCATGCGCGTGATCTGCTCAACGGCGCGGGTCAGGTTGGCGTCGCTGCGATCGGACCAGGCTTTTTCCTCGGGGGAGGTCGCCCAGACGCGGATTGCGTCGCGGCGGCTGGTCACCGCCTTGACGTTCCGCTGGATCTCGGGGCCGAACATCTGCCCGATGACAGGGTCCTGAGAGCGGTTGACGGCGCGCAGGCGCTGCAGGTTCTCACGCGAGAGAATGTTGAATTCGGCCACTTCCTGCATGCGCTGGTAGTCCTCGATACCCAGGGTGTGCAGGGCCTCGTTGGCGTTGTGCTGCTGCCAGTAGCTCAACCCCATGAGGACCATGATCAGCAGCGCCAGCATGCCGAAGACGGCGTACAGGCGCGTCGATACCTTCAGGCGTTTGAGTGCGCTCAAGAGTGTGTCTCCTGTGATTGTTTGTCAACGGCAGCTTGTCCGATCTGGCAGGCGTGGGCAACAGGGCAAGTCCACGCGTTCCGTACATCGAAAGCGGAAGACCAGCTAATGCACCGCCGCGTACATGATCTTTTCCTCGGTCGCCTCGATTCCGGAGAACTCCTCCGCCACCTTGCCCTGGCGCATCACCAGGATGCGGTCGGACAGCGCCAGCACTTCCGGCAGATAGGATGAGATCACCACCACCGCCTTGCCTGCGTCGGCCAGGCGGTGGATCAACTGGTGGATCTCGGCTATGGCGCCCACGTCCACGCCACGCGTTGGTTCGTCGAAGATGATGAGGTCAGGCTCCTGGGCGAGGGAGCGGGCGATCACCACCTTCTGCTGGTTGCCACCCGACAATTCGGCCACCCTGGCTTCCTGGCTCACTGCCTTGACATTCAGGCGCTGCGTCCATTGGCGCGCGATTTCGGCTTCTTCCCGCGCAGAAATCCAGGTGCGCCGGCCGCGCAACTTGGCCAAGTGGCCCACGTAGATGTTGGCGGCCGGCGTCATCGTCTCGAAGAAGCCTTCCACCTTGCGGTCTTCGGTGACGTAGGCGATGCCATCTCCGATGGCCTGGGTCGGCACCCGGTAGCGCACGGGCCGGTCCTTGAACAGGATGGTGCCGCCGTGCAGGAAGTCGCGCTTGACGACGCCGCTGACCACCTTGAAGGTCTCCGTGCGGCCCGCGCCCACCAGGCCGAATACGCCGGTGACCTGGCCGGCGAACACAGAGAAGCTGTTGTGGCGCACGATGCCTGACACGCACAGCCCATGTACCGACAGCACTCGTTCACCCGGCGCCCTGGTGGTCTGCCGGCGCGTGCCGTACAGGGTCTGCGAGAGATCGCGGCCCACCATGGCCTTGACGATGCGCTCGAGGTCGAACTTCGATGCCTCGTCCGTCACCACGTGCCGGGCGTCACGCAGCACGGTGATGCGGTCGCTGATGGCCAGTGCGTCTTCCAGCGCGTGGGTGATGAAGACGATGGCCACGCCCCGGGATTTCAGGTTCTTGACGAGCTTGAAGAAGTACTCCTTCTCCTCGGGCGTCAGCGTAGCCGTGGGTTCGTCGAAGATGATGACCTTTGCGTCGTGCAGCACGGCGCGCGCGATCTCCACCATCTGCTTCTTCGCCGCACCCAGTTGGGACACCAGTGCCGTGGGGTCCACGTCGAAGTTGAGCGACTGCAGCACCTGCTGCGCGGCGGTATTGGTGCCGCGCAGGCGGTTGAAGAAGCGCTCCCGGCCCAGGTACAGGTTCTGCGCCACGGTGCTCGTCGGCACCAGGCTGGTTTCCTGGAACACCATGGCCACCCCCAGGTGTAGCGCGTCGCGCGGCGAGCGGGGCTGCACCTGCGTGCCGTCGATGGCCATGCGCCCGGAGGTCAGCTCCACCACGCCCGCCATGGATTTGGCCAGCGTCGATTTGCCGGCGCCGTTCTCGCCCATCAGCGCATGGACTTCGCCGGGGAGCAGAGAGAAATCGACCCCGTCGATGGCGGGGGCGCCGCCGTAGAGCTTGGTGGCGCCTCGGATCTCGATGATCGGGCGCGCCTTGGCATGCGCGTTCATGGGATCAGCCCGCTTTCTACTTCGCTGAGCGGCAGCCGGATCAGCACGTTCTCGCCCTTGCTGAGCAGGTACAGATGCCGGTCCTGCTCGACGACCGCGACGATGCCGTGGAATGGGCCGCCAAAGCGGCTGTGCAGGGAGGCCACGGCGCGACCCCGGGCGTCGAGCTTGACCACCAGTCCGTAGGAGCGTGGTGGCGCCCAGGGCTTGACGATGCCCAACTGCTTGAGCGCCGCGTACTGCAGCGGCTCGTGGAAGCTCCGGTAGGAGCCCAGTTGCGGCGCGATCCAGAGGTCCGGGGCTATCGATTGCATCATCCGGCGGCGGTAGGCGGGCTCGCGCAGCACGAATTCCACGAGTTGCGTGCGGGCGCAGAACATGCTCAGCCAGTAGCCGCCATCCGAGGCCGGCGCCAGCCGGGAGGGGTAGGCTGGCAACTGGTCGAGAAGCACTGTCTGGCGGCCCGCTGCGTCGATGGACAACAGGCGGTGCCGCCAGCTTTCGCTGACCACCGCGCTGCTCCCGAGCATCCCCGCTCCGAAGGCGTGGCCCAGGCCGCTGGCGAGTTCCAGGCTGGCGCCGCTGTCCAGGTCGAGGGCATGGACGCGCCCGCTGCGGCCACCTTCCATCAGGTCGTGCCGCCATTCACCCCAGGGACGCCGCTCGCTGCCATCGGTGGCGATGAGGCGTGCGCCGTCCGCCGCCAGCGCATTGATGGCCAGCGCGCGGCGCCCGCCGAAGCGCTCGAATCGGCGGCCCGCGTACCGGCCGCCGAAGATGCGGACCTCGGTGCCGTCGATGGCCGCGGCGATGCCTCCGCCGGTGCAGGCCAGCGCCGTGATCTCTCCACCGGCCTGCATCACGGGGCTGAGCCGGCCATCGGCGTGTACCTCATGGACGGTGCGCCCATCGGCGACGTACAGGCGCTCGCCGTCACCGCCGAGGTCCTGTGCACACTCCAGCCGCGCGATGACGTGCGCCTTCTGCAACACCTGGTTGGGGCGCAGCGGGCCATCGAACACGGGCACCGTGGCGTCGACGTCAGCGCGCGCCCGCAAGCGTTGGAGCAGGCCCTTCATGCCCAGGCTCCCCACTTGCGCTCGAACTGGTCGAAGTCCGGGTCGCAACTGCCTTCGGGCAGCTTGTAGCGGCCGATGCGGTTGTTGGTCAGCCCGCCCAGGTACAGCCAGCCCTTGTGCTCGCGCATGGAGGTGATCATGGGGTGGTTCACCGCGCCGTCGTCCCACAGCGTTTCGAGCACTTCGCCCTGCAGGCTGAACTTCAGCACGCAGCCGTTGTTGATCTGCGGTATCAGCCACTCGTCCACCGGCAGGCGCTGGGTCATGCGGCGTCGAAAGCCCGGCATGCGGTAGGCCAGGTCCAGCGCGGGCGAGCGGATGCCCACGAGCGCGAGCCAGAAGTTGCCGTCGGAAGCGGGGTTGATGTTGTCCGGATGGCCCGGCAGATTCGGCAGCACTGCCTCGAGTCGGCCCTTGCGCGGGCCGTCGTACCAGTAACGCATGACGGCGCAGCCCGTGGTCAGCGCGAACAGCAGCGATTCGTTGTCCCCGCAGCAGCAGATGCCATTGGGAAAGCGCAGCCCCGACAGCAGGGTACGGGTGGTGTTCGTGCGCGGGTCCCAGCAGACGATGCGGCCATTGCCGCGCCCTTCCAGCACGTCCAGCATGTGCTCGCTCATCTCGTAGCGGATAGTGGCTTCAGAGAAAAACACCCGGCCATCCGGCGCGATGTCCAGATCGTCGGCCAGACGCAGGCGGCTGTCGTCGGTGACGGCCGTCAGGCTGCGGCGGGTCTCGTCGGACACCTTCTGCACCTCGCGTTGCGGGGTCACGCGGTACAGGCCCATGCCGCCCGAGCACACGTACAGGTTCTGCTCGCGGTCGAACGACAGGCCTAGCGTCTGGCCGCCGATGTGGGCGTAGACCTCGCGGCGCTGGAAGTCGGGTGCGAAGAACCGCACGATGTCGCCCTGCCGGGAGCCGCAGTAGAGGTGGCCCTCGCGGTCGAGGATCACGTCCTCGGGGCCTTCGACCTGGCCCAAGCCGATGATCTCCACCTCCCGCAGGCGCTTGTTCACCTGCCACACGGTGCCCGAGTCCGACCGGATGGCGGGCGCGTCGGGCAGGCGCAGGTAGCCGGGGCTCACGTACACGCTGCGGATCAGCTTCTGGCGGTTCTTGTTCCAGCGGATGTCGATCACAGAGGCAATGATGAGCGCAGCCGCCAGCGCCATGTTCACCACGCCGCCGCGCGCCGAGACGGAGGTCAGCCCATTGATGATGAGCAGCACCACCAGCAGGCCTACCAGCATCTTGGTGACCGAACCGCGGCCACCGCCCAGTGTGAGTCCACCCACCACGGTGGCCGTGAGCACGGTGAGTTCGAGCCCGGCGCCCACGTCACCGCCTAGCGTGCCCAGCCGCGCGGCGAAGAACACTGCGCTGAGCGCCGTGAAGGTCCCCGAGGCCACATAGCACAGGGCCACGGTGCGCGCCACCGGAACGCCCGCGTTGTGCGCCGCCCGGCGGGAGCCGCCAATCGCCATGATGTGCCAGCCCGGTCGAAGCCGCGTGAGCAGCACGTGGCAGGCGATGGCGAGCAGCAGGCAGGTCCAGGTCGCCACGTCCAGGCCCAGCACGGCTGCGCCGCCCATCAGGTTCCAGGCCTCGGATTCCGGCAGCCGGCTGGTGATGGCGGCCGAGTGGCGCAGGATCAGGATGTCGTAGACCGAGCGGAAGATGATCAGCGAAATGAGCGTGGTCAGGAAAGCCCGCAACCGCAGGTAGCCGATCAGGATGCCGTTGAAGGCGCCCAGCACGGCGCCCACCAGCACGGTGGCCGGCACCGCCACGGCAACGGGCCAGTCCCACAACTGGATGAAGAGCAGCGCGGCGAAGTTGCACAGCGCGAAGATGGAACCTACCGAGAGGTCGATGCCCCCCACGATCACCACCAGCGTCATGCCGAGCGCGATGAGGCCCACTTCGCCCGCCTGCCGCAGCATGGCCGCCAGATTGCCCTCGGAGAAGAAGCCGTCTATGCGCGTGGCCAGCAGCGATGCCACCAGCGCCAGCACCAGCACGGGAATCGCCGTTTCCGTCCACCGTTTGGACAGGATTTCCCCGAGCAGATGGTCCGGCCACCAGCGGTAGCGCAGCTTCACAAGCGGCTCCCACGCCATGGTGGGAACGCCCTGGATCATGCTCCGGGCCGAGTCTGCCGCATCGCTGCGGGGCAGGGG
>NZ_JAELTO010000084.1 GCF_016428875.1 Xylophilus sp. ASV27 | reverse complement strand
CGGGCCATGGGCCTGCTGCCGCCGGCCGCACCGCCTGCTGCGCCGGCGCCTGCGGCTCCCCCCGCGCCCGACGGGCCGGACCCACGCTACGTCGGGCGACTGCGCTGAGTCTGGAACACCCCCAGGCTACGCGCTTCGCGTCTTCGCTTTCCCTCTCAAGGGGGCACATCCAGTGGCCCGGCAAAGCCGGTTCCGCGGATGTCCTGGCATGGCCTGCTTCGCGACCTTCCGAGCCTTTGTGTCTTGTGCGTCCGCGCCATGGGGCCGCCCAGAGGCGCTTCAGGCGGCATCAGCCACGATCCAGCGCGCCGCCTTCTCCGCAATCATCAGGGTCGGGCTGTTGGTATTGCCGCTGGTGATGGTGGGCATCACTCCGGCATCGACCACGCGCAGGCCTGCCACGGTGCCGCCGCGGCCGTCGAGCACGCGCAGGCGCGCATCGACCACTGACTGCGGGTCGTCCGTGCGGCCCATGCGCGTGGTGCCCACCGGGTGGAAGATGGTGGTGGCGATGTCGCCCGCGAGCCGCGCCAGTTCCTCGTCGCTCTGGTACTGCACGCCGGGTTTCCATTCCTCCGGCTTCCAGGCCGCGAGCGCGGGCTGGGCGACGATGCGGCGCGTCACGCGCAGGGAGTCTGCGGCCACCTGGCGGTCTTCGGCGGTGCTGAGGTAGTTGGGTGCAATGGCCGGGGCGTCCTCGAAGCGCGGCGACTTCAGCTGCACCGTGCCGCGGCTGGTCGGGTTCAGGTTGCAGACGCTGGCGGTGAAGGCCGGGAAGCGGTGCAGCGGCTCGCCGAAGGCGTCGAGCGACAGCGGCTGCACGTGGTACTCGAGGTTGGGGTGGGGCCGGGCCGGGTCACTGCGCGTGAAGGCGCCGAGCTGCGAGGGGGCCATGCTCATCGGGCCGGTGCGCTTGAAGGCGTATTCCAGTCCGATGCGCGCCTTGCCCCAGACGCTGGCGGCCAGCGTATTGAGCGTGGCGTGCACACTGCCGGTGGCCTGCACCTTGTAGACCGAGCGGATCTGCAGGTGGTCCTGCAGGTTGGCGCCGACGCCGGGCAGGTCGGCCTGCACGCCGATGCCATGGCGCTGCAGCAGCGCACCCGGGCCGAGGCCCGAGAGCTGCAGCAACTGCGGCGAATTGATGGCGCCGGCGGCCAGCACCACCTCGCGTCCGGCGCGGGCGGTCACTGTCTCGTGGCCGTTCCAGATTTCTGCACCGCTGCAGCGCAGGCTGCCATCGGGCTGGCGCTCCAGCAGCAGGCGGGTGGCCTGGGCGCCGGTCCACATCTCGAAGTTGGGCCGGCCATAGCAGACGGGCCGCAGGAAGGCCTTGGCTGTGTTCCAGCGCCAGCCGTTCTTCTGGTTGACCTCGAAATAGCCCACGCCCTCGTTGTCGCCACGGTTGAAGTCGTCGGTGGCCGGGATGCCGGCCTGCTGCGCGGCGGCCGAGAAGGCGTCGAGGATGTCCCAGCGCAGGCGCTGCTTCTCCACCCGCCATTCATGGCCGCTGCCGCGGTAGCCGTCGGTGGCGGCCATGCCGGCGGCGCCGTGCAGCGCATCGCCGCCCCTGTAGTGGTCCTCGTGGTGGCGGAAGGCCGGCAGCACCTGCTCCCAGCGCCAGGCGTCATCGCCGGTGAGCTGGGCCCAGCCGTCGTAGTCGCGCGCCTGGCCGCGCATGTAGATCATGCCGTTGATGCTGCTGCAGCCGCCCAGCGTCTTGCCGCGCGGATAGCGCAGCGTGCGGCCGTTCAGGCCGGCATCGGGCTCGGTCTGGTAGAGCCAGTCGGTGCGCGGGTTGCCGATGCAGTAGAGGTAGCCCACCGGAATGTGGATCCAGTGGTAGTCGTCCCGGCGGCCGGCCTCGACCAGCAGCACGCGCTTGCGCGCGTCGGCCGAGAGCCGGTTGGCCAGCAGGGCGCCGGCGGTGCCGCCGCCGATCACGATGTAGTCGAAGGCGAGTGTCTCGCTCATCAGTCTTGTCTCCTTCTGGCAGCCGGCATTGCGCGGCGGCGGGGCAGTGGCCCCGCGCCGGCGCAGCGGCTTACTTCATCTTGTTCTGTGACAGGTCCATGATCATGCGCGCCGACAGGTACAGGCGCGGCACGATGGAGCCGATCTGCACGTATTCCGCATCGTTGGAGTGCGCGCCGTAGCCGCTCAGGCCGAAGCCCTCGATCACGGCGGCCTTGGTCTTGAGCGCGGCAAAGGCGGCATCGGTGCCCCCGCCGGTGGCGGCTTCGTAGACCTTCAGCGGCAGGCCCAGTTCCTGGTAGACCACGGCGCCATGGGCCGCCAGGCTGCGCGAAGCGGCTGTGGCCTCCAGCGGCGGGCGGCGCACCTCGAACTTCACCTGCACCTTGGAGTCGGGCAGCAGCTTGTTCTGCACGCGCTGCTGCAGCGTGGCCTCGAGCTGCTCGAAGTCCGCCACCTTGAGAGCGCGCGCATCGGCCTGAGCCGTGGCCCGCGCCGGGATCACGTTGCGGTTGGTGCCGGCCTGCGACACGGTCCAGTTGAGCTTCAGGCCGCGCTCGGGCTGCGACAGGTCCTTGAGCTGCAGCAGCTGGTGCGACAGTTCGTACAGCGCATTCACGCCCTTCTCGGGCGCCGCGCCGGCGTGCGAGGCCTTGCCCTCCACGCTCAGGTAGGCCGCGCCGATGCCGCTGGTGGCCAGGCGCAGGCCGCCGTCCTCGCCGCCGCCCTCGAACGAGAACACCGCGTCCTGCTCGCTGCCGAGTCGGGTGATGGTGGCGCGCGCGCCGGGCGAGCTGATTTCCTCGTCGCCGTTGATCAGCACCGTCAGCGTGCCGTAGTCTTTGAACTTGAGCTTCTGCAGCAGCGCGACGGTGTGGATGATCAGCGCCACGCCCTGCTTGTCGTCGGAAATGCCCAGCCCGTAGGCGCGGTCGCCGTCGACGCGGAACGGCTGGTCCTTGAGCATGCCGCGCAGGTAGACCGTATCCATGTGGGCGATCAGCATGATCTTGCGGGTGCCGGTGCCCTTGAATTCGGCATGCACCATGGCGCCGGTCTTGGGCGGCGTGTCGTCCATGCGGAAGACTTCTGCCGGCTCCATGATCTCGGCCTTGCCGCCGAGCTGCGCCAGGCGGTCGCGGATCAGCGCGGCGATCTGGGCCAGGCCTTCGACGTCCTGGCTGCCGGACTCGATGCTGACGAGGTCGCGCAGGGTGCCGAGCAGCGGGCCCTTCTCCTGCTGGGCCAGCTCGTGCACCGCTGTGACGGGGGCTGCCCGCAGCGGGCTGCCGGCGAACGCCAGCGTGCAGGCGAAGAGTGCCGCGGCCAGGGTGGCCCGGGGAGTGGGGGCAAGCGACACGGACGAACCTCGGCAAAAGAACAGAAAAGGAGCGGCCGCGCGGGCCGCCGGACAGGAAGCCATGGTAGTGCAGCATTTGCCTCGTTGCATTTGCATTTTTTATGAAGAGAAAATTGAGTATGGGTCGTGAAGCCCAGGTTCTATCTGGGCTTCAGCCCTAAATTGATTCAATCCATTCATAATTTATGAAAATAACATGACATCTCTCGCCGGGCCCGATCCGCAGAGCCTGCGCGCTTTCGTCGCGGTGGCGCGCGAGGGCAACGTCACCCGCGCGGCGCAGCAGCTGCATCTGTCGCAGCCGGCGGTCAGCCTGCAGCTCAAGGCGCTGGCCGCGCGCACCGGTCTGGTCCTGTTCGGCCGTACGCCGCAGGGGCTGGCGCTGACGGCCGATGGCGCGGCGCTGCTGCCGCAGGCCGAGCGCGCGCTGGCCGCGCTGGCCGACTTCGACCACAACGCCCTGCAACTGCGCGGCACGCCGCGCGGCAGCCTGCGCATCGGCACCATCCTGGACCCGGAATTCACGCGCCTCGGGGCTTTCCTGCGCGAGTTGCTCGCGGGCGCGCCGCAGATCGACACCGACCTGCGCCAGGCCATGAGCGGCGACCATCTGCCGGCCCTGGCCAGCGGCGCGCTGGACGGCGCGTTCTACCTCGGCGACCTGCCCGACCCGCCGCCGGCCGACATGCTGCTGCGTCCGCTGGTGCGCTTCACCTACCGCGTGCTGGCGCCGGCGGGCTGGGGCCCGCAGGTGCTCGGGCGCCAGTGGAAGGCCCTGGCCGCGCTGCCCTGGCTGGGCACGCCGCCGGAGTCGGTGCACCACCGCCTGCTGGCGGGCGTGTTCGGCCCGCTGGGCGTGGCGCCGCGCCAGGTCGCCCGGGTCGACCAGGAGGCCTCCATGCTGGACCTGGTGCGCGCGGGCGTGGGCCTGTCGCTGGTGCGCGATGCGATCGCCATCCGCGAAAGCCAGGCGCGCGGCCTGGTGGTGGCCGACCGCGTATCGCTGGGCTGCACGCTGGGTTTCGCCTGCCTGCGCGCGCGGCAGCATGAACCTGCGCTGGCCGCGGCGCTGGCGGCGCTGCAACGGGTGTGGTGGCAGCGGGGCTGAAGCTCGGCCGCATCCGCTCACGTGGCGGGCCTTCTCTTTTCCGCCTGCTGTCCGCAACGCGCGCTGTTGGCTGACAATGCCCACGCGCCCACGCCGCTAGGATCGCGTGGATCCTGTCCCTTTCTCTCCTCATCCACCCCCGCTTCCCGCTTGCCCTCGACGCCGCCCATGGACGACGCCCAACCCCGCCTCATGCTCGCCGATGCCGAGGGCGGTGCACGCGGCTACACGCTCGCCGGGCGGTGGACGGCCGCGCAGTTGGCAGACCGCGCCACCTGGCGCACGCTGTCGGCGCAGTTGCAGGGCGCCCGCGCCGCCGACGGCCGCTGGGACCTGCAGGCGGTGCAGCAGCTCGACCACATTGGCGCGCAGCTGCTGTGGGACCACTGGCAGCAGGGCTGGCCGGACGCGGTCGAGGTCTCTGCCGGCCAGCGCGCCATGCTCGAGCGCGTGGCGCGTTTCACCGTGCCGGCACCCGCTGCCGCCAAGGGCGGCTTCGCCCAGGGCATCGACTCGCTGGGCCTCAAGGTGATCCATGCGGTGGGCCACATGCGCTATGGCACGCGCCTGGTCGGCCAGTTGCTGATCGACTGCCTGCGCCTGCTGCGCGCGCCGTGGCAGGGGCCCTGGCGCGACATTTCCGGCCACCTCTACAGCATGGGCGCGATGGCGCTGCCGATCACCGCGCTGGTCGGGTTCCTGATCGGCGTGGTGCTGGCCTACCTGATGAGCATGCAGCTCAAGCAGTTCGGTGCCGACGCGTTCATCGTCAATATCCTGGGCATCTCGCTCATTCGGGAGCTGGGGCCGTTGCTGGCCGCCATCCTGGTGGCCGGGCGCTCCGGTTCGGCCATCACGGCGCAGATTGGCGTGATGCGGGTGACCGAGGAGCTCGACGCCATGCGCGTCATGGGCATCGCCCAGGGCTTCCGGCTGGTGATGCCGCGCGCACTGGCGCTGGCCGTGGCGATGCCGCTGGTCGCGGTGTGGACCACGCTGGCCTCGCTCGCCGGCGGCATGCTCGCGGCCGACGTGTCCCTGGGCGTCACGCCGGCCTTCTTCCTCAACTCGCTGCCGCAGGCGGTGCTGCCCTCCAACCTGGCGGTGGCGATGTTCAAGTCGCTCGTGTTCGGCGTGCTGATCGCGCTGGTCGGCTGCCACTTCGGCATGCGCGTCAAGCCCAACACCGAGAGCCTGGGGCAGGGCACGACCGCGTCGGTGGTCACCTCTATCACGGTGGTGATCCTGATCGACGCGCTGTTCGCCATCGTGTTCCGCAACGTCGGGATATGAGAATGGAACACCCCCGGTCTTCGCGCACTGCATGTCGCTGCGCCAACCCCCTTGCTGGGGACCGAGCCCGGACACGAAAGGTCCGGTGCGGCCCGCAAGACCTCTCCAGCGGCCCGGCGAAGCCGGTTCCGCGGATGTCCGCGGATGGCCTGCTCCGCGGCCCTGCGTGTCCAGCGCCTGCGTGCGCTGCCGGCGGTGCCCGGCACAAGGGAAGGCTCAGATGACGTTGTGCGACACCGACACCCCCGCCGCAGCGCGCGCTCCTGACGCGCCCGTGGTGGAGATCCGCGGCCTGTGGACCGCCTTCGGCAGCGGCCGCGAGCAGGTGGTGGTGCACCAGGACCTGGACCTGAGCATCGCCCGCGGCGAGATCCTGAGCCTGGTCGGCGGCTCGGGCACCGGCAAGACGGTGCTGCTGCGCCAGATGCTGGGCCTGGAGACGCCGGCGCGCGGCGAGGTCACCGTGCTCGGCGAACCGGCCGCGCGCATGGGCCGGCGCGGCGCGTCCAGCCGCGTCGGCATGCTGTTCCAGCAGGGCGCGCTGTTCTCGGCCTTCGACGTGCTGGAGAACATCGCCTTCCCGCTGCGCGAGCTGGGCACGGTGCCGGTGGCGCTGGCGCGCGACGCGGCCATGGTCAAGCTGCAGATGGTGGGCCTGAAGCCGGCCGACGCCAGCAAGATGCCCGCCGACCTGTCCGGAGGCATGGTCAAGCGCGTGGCGCTGGCGCGCGCGCTGGCCATGGACCCGCCGCTGCTGCTGCTGGACGAGCCCACCGCCGGCCTGGACCCGAGCAGCGCCGACGCCTTCTGCACCCTGCTGCGCGAACTGCACCAGGAACTGGGCCTGACCGTGGTCATGGTCACGCACGACCTGGACACGCTGTTCGCGCTGAGCACCCGCGTGGTGGTGCTGGCCGACAAGCGCATCATCGCCAGCGGAACACCGCAGGAGGTGGCGCAGGTCGACCATCCCTTCATTCACGACTACTTCCTGGGCGAGCGCGGCCGGCGCGCCATGGCGCCGGTTCCGGCCGGCTGAAAGAGAGGACCCCATGGAAAACAAATCCCACGCCTTTGCCGCCGGCCTGTTCGTGCTGGTGGTCACGGCACTGCTGGTGCTGCTGGCCTTCTGGCTCACGCGCGACAGCGGCAACTACCGCGAGTACGAACTCACCACCAAGGACACCGTGACCGGCCTGCAACTGCAGGCGCCGGTGCGCTACAAGGGCGTGCCGGTGGGCAAGGTGACGCATATCGGCTTCGACGGCGAAAGCTCGGGCAACGTGCTGATGCGCATCGCGGTGCAGGACGACACGCCTCTCACGCCCAACACCTTCGCCACGCTGGCCTACCAGGGCATCACCGGCCTGGCCTTCATCCAGCTCGACGACGACGGCCAGCCGCAGCCGGCCGCGCCGCCGGGCCGCGACGGCGTTCCGCGGCTGCCGATCAAGCCCTCGCAACTGGGCAAGCTCACCGAGAGCGCGCCTGCCATCCTGGCGCAGGTGGAGGAAGCCGGACGCCGCCTGAACACGCTGCTGTCCGACGAGAACCAGTTGCGTTTCTCCACCACGCTCACCGGGCTGTCGCAGTCCTCGGCCAACATCGCGCGCCTGACCGAGCATCTGGACAGCACGCTGACCCAGCGCGTCGACCCGGTGCTCGCCGGCATACCGCGCGCCGTGGGCGATGCCAGCGTCGCGCTGCGGGCCCTGCAGGCGGCGGCGCAGGACGTCTCCGGCGCCGCCAGCGAGATCGGCACCACCGCGCGCCGCCTGAACGAGAAGGATGGCCCGCTCGACCGGCTCGCGCAGGGCTCCGGCGCGCTCGGCCATGCGGTGGATCAGTTCGGCACCACCACGCTGCCGCGCCTGAACCGGGTCGGCGACGACGCCTCGCGCACCGTGCGCCAGTTGGGCCGCACCGTCACCAACATCAATGACAACCCGCAATCGCTGCTCTTCGGCAACGGCGCCCCCCGGCCTGGCCCCGGGGAGCCGGGCTTTGTCGCACCAGGAGCCAGCCGATGAATACGATCCACCGCATCGCCATGCCAGCCGCCGCCCTGCTGCTCGCCGTACTGGCGGGTTGCTCCTCGCTGCCGGAGCGGCCCTCGCGCCCGCTGCTCTACGACTTCGGTCCCGGCCAGGTGGCGGTGCAGCCGCAGAGCCGCATCGCCGATCTGCCGCCCATCGCGCTGGCCGACATCGACGCCAGCGGCGTGCTCGACAGCGCCATGCTCATGTACCGCCTGGCCTATACCGACGCCCAGCAGTTGCAGCCCTACGCCCTGGCGCGCTGGACGCTGCCGCCCTCGCAACTGGTGGCCCAGCGCCTGCGCGAGCGCCTGGGCCAGCGCCGCGCCGTGCTGGACGTGGACGACAGCGCCTCGCTGCAGCGCATCGACGGCAAGCTGCCGCTGATCCTGCGTCTGCAGCTCGAGGAATTCAGCCAGATATTCGACAGCCCGGCCAGCAGCGCCGGCGTGCTGCGCCTGCGCGCCACGCTGGTCGAGAAACTGCCCGAGGGCGACCGCCTGATCGCCCAACGCCTGGTGCTGTCGCGCCAGCCCGCCCCCACGGCCGACGCCGCCGGCGGCGCCAAGGCCCTGGCCACGGCCACCGACGACGCGGCCCAGCAGATCGGCGACTGGCTGGCGCAGGCTGCCGCGCCATAACCAGCTTCAGCACCTTGCCTCAAAGGACATGAACACCATGGGCTCTTCAACGATCACCCTCACCGCCGCAGACGGCTTCGCGTTCCCCGCCTACGTGGCGCAGCCCGCCGGCGCGCCCCGGGGCGCGGTCGTGGTGCTGCAGGAGATCTTCGGCGTCAACGCGCACATCCGTTCGGTCGCGGACGGCTATGCGGCCGAGGGCTACCTGGCCGTGGCGCCGGCCACGTTTTCGCGGGTCCGGCCGAACGTGGAACTGGGCTACAGCGGCGCCGACATGACGGAGGGCATCGGGCTCAAGGCCGAAGTCGAGGCCCTGCCCGCGCCCGGCGTGCTGCAGGACATCCAGGCGGCGATCGATTACGCGGCGCGGGCCGGCAAGGTCGGCATCGTCGGCTACTGCTGGGGCGGCCTGCTGGTCTGGCGCGCGGCAGAGAAGCTGCAGGGCCTGTCGGCGGCGGTGGCCTACTACGGCGGCGGCATGACGACCGGTGCGGAAGCCGGCCGCGCGCCGAGGGTTCCGGTGCTGGCGCATTTCGGCGAAAAGGACCAGCACATCATGCTGCCCAGCGTCCAGGCCTTCATCGAGCGCCAGCCACAGGTGCAGGTGCACGTCTACCCGGCCGACCACGGCTTCAACTGCGACCAGCGCGCGGCGTGGGATGTGCCTTCGGCCAGGCTGGCGCGGGAGCGCACGCTGGGCTTCTTCGCCCAACATCTGGGCTGAGGGCTGCGCCGCGGCCCGGCGCTCAGCGGCGCGCGACCGCGGCTTCCAGGTGGGTCATCGCGTCGTGGACCTCGCCCAGGCGCGTTCCCTGGGTGTGCGACGCCTGCACGATGCCTTCCATGATGTCGGAGGCCTGGCGTGCGGCGGACTGGATGTCGTGCATCATGCGCGCGGCCTCCTGCACCTGGCTATCGCCCTCCTGCACCTGTTCGGAAGAGGTGGTGATCAGGTTCTTGATCTCCTTCGCGGCCGAGGCACTGCGCTGCGCCAGGCCGCGCACCTCGCTGGCCACGACCGCGAAGCCCCGCCCCTGCTCTCCGGCGCACGCGGCCTCGACCGCGGCATTGAGCGCCAGCAGATTGGTCTGGAAGGCGATGCCGTCGATCAGCCCGACGATCTCGGCGATGCGTGCCGAGTCCGAGCGGATGCCGCTCATCGTCTGTGCCGCGCGTTCCGCCGCCGTGGCGCCTTGGCCCGCCGCGGTGGCGACCTGGCGTGTCTGGGCGTGGGCGTCGTCGGCGCGCGCGGCGCTCTCGGTCACCAGCGTGTGCAGTTCCTGGAAGGCGTTCTGCAGCATGCGCGTGGCCTTGAAGCGCGCCGTGATGTCGGTGGCGTACTTGACGATCTTGAAGGGCCGCCCCATGTAGTCGAGCACGGGGTTGTAGCTGGCCTCGATCCACACCTCCTGGCCTTGCTTGCCGACACGGCGGAACTGGCCCTGATGGAACTGCCCGCGGCCCAGGTGCCGCCAGAAGTCCGCATAGGCGGCCGAATCGCGTTCCTCGGGCGTCACGAAGATGCGATGGTGCTGGCCAAGTACTTCCTCTTCGCGCTCATAGCCGAGCGCGTCCAGGAAGTTGCGGTTGGCGCGCAGGATGCGGCCGTCGAGCGAGAACTCGATCACCGCCTGCGACCGTCCCACGGCCGTGAGCTGGCTATGCACTTCCGCGTCGTGCAACACCTCGGGGGTGATGTCCATCGCGTACTTCACGACGCGGGTCACCCGGCCACGCGGGTTGATGATCGGACTGTAGTTGGCCTGCAGCCAGAGGTCGCTGCCGTCGGCCTTGAGGCGGCGGCATCGCCCGACGAAGGCCTCGCCTGCCTGCAGACGCTCCCAGAAAGCGCGGTATTCGGAGCTGGCGGCTTCTTCCTGGTCGACCAGCAGCCGGTGGTGCTGGCCGAGCAGCTGCGCTGGTGATAGCCCATCAACGACAGGAAGTTGGCGTTGGCCCCGAGGATGGTGCCCTGGGGATCGAACTCCACCACCGCCTGGGTGCGCTGCAGCGCATCCAACTGGCGGTGTGCGATGAGGCGGCGTCGCAGGGAGCCAAGCCAGTTGTGGCGAGAGGTGGTGGGGCTGTTGGTCACGGATGCACCTTTCCGGTAGCTCGGCGCTCGCAGACGGCGTTCAAGTATAAGTGCCTGCCGTTCATGCTGCTCTCGGCTGGAAGCAGGTTACCAAGGGAGTGAGGAACTACTTCACGGTTCGGGGCGGCGCGGCGGGGGCTGTTGCCAATGCTCCTCCAGGTGCGACAGCAGGGCGCGCATGGCCGCGCTGTTGTGCCGCCGCTGCGCATAGGCGGCATACAGCCAGACATCGCGCGGCGAGTGGCCCGCCAGCACCTGCTCCAGCACTCCGGCGTCGAGCCGCTGCTGCAGCAGCAGGCGCGGCAGGCAGACCACGCCCAGCCCCTGCTCGGCCACGGCCAGCAGCGGGGCAGCGTCGGTGGCTTCCATGCGGCTCTTCAGGGCGACCGTGTGCGGCCTGCCATTGACCTCGAAGCGCCAATGCGGCTGGGGGCCGGCCAGCGAGTAGGTCAGCGCGTCGTGCGCCGAGAGATCGTCCGGGTGCAGCGGGCGGCCGTGCCGGTCCCAGTAGGCGGGCGCGGCACACACCACGAATTCCACGGGCCGCAAGCGGCGCACGATCAGGTTGGTGTCCTGGATCGTGCCGACGCGCAGGGCCACGTCGATGCCTTCCTCGATCAGGTCGACCATGCTGTTGCTCAGGTGCAGGCTGAGCGATACCTTGGGATGGCGCTCCATGAAGCTGCCGAGGATGGATGGCAGGCTCGACGCGCCCAGGCCGTGCGGCGCGGCGATGCGCAGGCGTCCGCTCGGCTGGACCGCATGTTCGCTGAGTTCGTTCTGCGTCAGCGTCATCATCTCGAGCAGGGGCGTGCTGCGCTCCAGCAGCAGGCGGCCCGCGTCGGTGAGGCGGACCGTGCGCGTGGAGCGGTGCAGCAGCCGCACCTGCAGCCGCGACTCGAGTTCGGCCACGTATTTGCTCACGTTGGCCTTGGACATGGCCAGGGGCGCCGCGGCGCGCGAGAAGCTTCCGCGCAGGGCTACCTCGCGGAAAGTCCTGATGAGATCCAGGGAATCCATTGTTTCAATTCCTGAAACGTATGCTGGGCGTCTCGGGGGGCTTCTCCCTTCGTAGGAATCGGCTTACATCAAAAATGCGGACCCGGTTCGGTGGAAAAGTGGTGGGCAATTGTTTCTGATTCCGAAATGCCGTGATTCCTCCGGAGGGCATTTAAGCACGAAACTTTGCTGTCATATGCAATTCACAAAGCATGCAATAGAGAAAAACCCTGGGGCTTCGAGGCCCGTGGGCCGGTTCCCCGGGTTTTCGCTTCGATTTGCCAACCAACCGCAAGGAATTATCATGAACGCATCCAAACTCTTCGCTATCGCCGCTCTTTCTGCCGTTGCTTCCGTAGGCGCGCACGCTGCGTCCACTTCGATGGGCGAGGGCGACAACCTGTCGCCCTATGCGTTGCAGATCCAGCCCCAGGTGGCGCCCCCCGGCTACCGGCTGCTGGAGCGCGCCACCGGCCCGGTGACGCCGATCGCCGCCACTGGCGAGGGCGATCAGCGCTCGCAGTACGCGCTGCAGATGGAGGAGTCCACCACCAGCCGCGCCACCGTGGCGGCGGAGGCGCGGCAGGCCCAGCGCCAAGGCATGGTCGCGCGCGGCGAGGCCGGCTACTCGGCCATGTAAAATGACGGATGGGCGCGCAGCCCACAAAGAGCCAGAGGAGAGCCGGGGGCCGCAAGGCCTCCGGTTCTTTTCCTTTTGGGGGGAACCGTTTTCGCCGGTCTTGCCTGCCTGGGTCGGGAAAATAAGCCTAAAAAATGCCTCAAGCCCAGGATTTTTCTGGGCTTTATGCTATTTTTTATGTAGCATTCGTGCCGCTTCCACCGCGCAGTAGGTCAGGATGCCGTCGCAGCCCGCGCGCTTGAAGGCCAACAGGCTTTCCAGCACGGCGGCGTCGTTGTCGAGCCAGCCGTTGCCGGCCGCCGCCTTGAGCATGGCGTATTCGCCGCTGACCTGGTAGGCGAAGGTGGGCACCCGGAACGCGTCCTTCACGCGGCGCACGATGTCCAGGTAGGGCATGCCGGGCTTGACCATCACCATGTCGGCGCCTTCGTCGATGTCCATGGCCACCTCGCGCAGCGCCTCGTCGCTGTTGCCTGGGTCCATCTGGTAGGTCTTCTTGTCGCTCTTGCCCAGATTCCTGGCCGAACCCACCGCGTCGCGGAAGGGGCCGTAGAAGGCGCTCGCATACTTGGCGCTGTAGGCCATGATGCGGGTGTGGATGTGGCCGCATTCCTCCAGGGCGGTGCGCACCGCGCCGATGCGCCCGTCCATCATGTCGCTGGGCGCGACGATGTCGACGCCGGCCTCGGCCTGGGTCAGCGCCTGGCGCACCAGCACTTCGATGGTCTCGTCATTGAGTACGTAGCCGTTTTCGTCCAGCAGGCCGTCCTGGCCGTGGCTGGTGTACGGGTCCAGTGCCACGTCGGTCAGCACGCCCAGCTCCGGGAAGCGCGACTTCAGCGCGCGCACCACGCGCGGCACCAGGCCGTCCGGGTTGGTCGCCTCGCGCCCGTCCGGAGTCTTGAGCGCCGGGTCGATCACCGGGAACAGCGCCAGCACCGGGATGCCCAGGGCCACGCATTCCTCGGCCACCGGCAGCAGCAGGTCCAGACTCAGGCGCTCGACGCCGGGCATTGAGGCCACCGCCTGGCGCTGCTGCTCGCCATCGAGCACGAACACCGGGTAGATCAGGTCATGCGCCGTGACCTGGTGCTCGCGTACCAGGTCGCGGGTGAAACTGTCGCGGCGCAGCCGGCGTGGGCGGGCGAGGGGGTAGGGGGTAGGGGAGGAGTGGTGCATGGCAGCGGCGCAACGGTGGTTTCGGGGCGCCGCCCGCGAAGCGAAGCAGGGGGCGCGAGAGGCAATTGCACCACAACCTTCGTTTTTCGTTCCGCCACGGTAACAGTTTTTCTTGCGACAAAAGTCACAGTTCGCTAAATTCGACCGCGGACGGTTTGCGCCGTTCCCCGCTTTTCCTCCCTGAGCGGGTGCCTTGATGTGTGACAGCAAAAAGGCTTCCTCCACCCGGCCCTCGCAGAGGGACCGGGTTTTTTTTGGCCTGTCCGGCCTACACTCGAATGATGGCCATGCTCTGGATCAAAGCCCTGCACATCGTTTTCGTCGCGAGCTGGTTCGCCGGCCTGTTCTACCTGCCGCGGATCTTCGTGAACCTGGCGCAGGTGCCGCCCGGCTCGACCGCCGAGCGCGATCGCCTGCTGCTGATGGCGCGCAAGCTGCTGCGCTTTTCCACCCTGCTGGCGGTGCCGGCGCTGCTGCTGGGCGGCTGGCTGTTCCTGGGGTACGGCATCGGCCGCGGTCCGGGCAACGGCTGGATGCACGCCAAGCTGTTGGTCGTGTTGCTGGCCGTGGGCTACCACCATGTCTGCGCCCGCCTGATGCGGCAGTTCGAGGCCGGCGGCAACCAGCGCGGCCATGTGTGGTTCCGCTGGTTCAATGAGGTGCCGGTGCTGCTGCTGCTGGCGGCCGTCGTGCTGGTGGTGGTCAAGCCTTTCTGAGCGCGGCGCGCCCCGTGAAACCCAGGCGCCCTTCGCAATTCACACTGGAAGACCGGCGGCCACCGCAACGCGCACGGTCCAGCTCCGCCTGGCCGCTGGCGCTGGCCTATGCCGCGCTGATCGTCTACGCCAGCCTGTATCCGTTCTCCGACTGGCGCGACCAGGGCATCGCGCCCTGGGCCTTCCTGAGCGCGCCGCTGCCGCGCTGGTGGACCTGGTTCGACCTCATTTCCAACGTGCTGGGCTATGCGCCGCTGGGCTTCCTGCTGGGGCTGGCCGCGCTGCGCTCGGGCCGCGGCGTGCGTGGCGTGCTGCTGGCGGCGCTGGCCTGCGGCGTGCTCTCCCTGTGCATGGAGACGCTGCAGAGCTACCTGCCGATGCGCGTGCCCTCCAACGTCGACCTGGCGCTCAACAGCGCCGGTGCCGTGGCCGGCGCCTTCCTGGCCTGGGTGCTGGAGCCGCTGGGCGCGATCGCGCGCTGGGACCGGCTGCGCGGGCGCTGGTTCGTGCCCGACGCGCGCGGCGCGCTGGCCCTGCTGGCGCTGTGGCCGGTGGCGCTGCTGTTTCCGATGGCGGTGCCCTTCGGCCTGGGCCAGGTGGCCGAGCGCCTGGAGGAGAGCCTGGCCGTGCTGCTGGACGACACCCCGTTCCTGCAATGGCTGCCGCTGCGCGACGTCGAGCTGCAGCCCCTGCTGCCCGGGGCCGAACTGCTGTGCGTGGTGCTGGGCGCGCTCGTGCCCTGCCTGCTGGCCTACAGCATCGTGCGCACCCGGCGCCAGCGCGCGGTGTCCGCGCTCGCCATCCTCGCGCTGGGCGTGGCGGCGACGAGCCTGTCCTCCGCGCTCACCTATGCGCCGGCCCATGCCTGGGTGTGGCTGAGCTTTCCGGTGCAGATCGGGCTGGCGGCCGCGCTGGTGCTGGCGGCGCTGGCGTTGCCGCTGCCGCGCCGCGGCTGTGCCGCGCTGGCGCTGCTGGCGCTGGCGGTGCACCTGAACCTGCTCAACGAGGCGCCCACCAGCGCCTACTTCGCGCAGACGCTGCAGACCTGGGAGCAGGGGCGCTTCATCCGTTTCCACGGCGTCGTGCAATGGCTGGGCTGGATCTGGCCGTACGTGGTGCTGGTCTATGTGCTGGTGCGGGTGTCGCGCCGCGAGCGCCTCCTAGAATGAGGGCGATGAGCACGCCCGCACCTTCTTCCTATTACCAGCGCCACATCTTCTTCTGCCTCAACGAGCGCAAGTCCGGCGAGGAGAGCTGCGCGCGCCACGACGCGCAGCGCGGCTTCGACCATTGCAAGGCGCGCGTCAAGGCGGCCGGGCTGGCCGGCCCGGGCAAGGTGCGGGTGAACAAGGCTGGTTGCCTGGACCGCTGCGCCGGCGGGCCGGTCGCCGTGGTCTATCCGGAAGGGGTCTGGTACACCTTCGTCGACGAGGCCGACATCGACGAGATCGTCGAGGCGCACCTGGGCCGGGGCGAAGTCGTGCAGCGCCTGCTGCTGCCGCCCAACGTCGGCCGCTGAGCATTTTTCGAGTGAAATGTGGATCAAGCCCAGGTAGTATCTGGGCTTTTAGCTATAAAATAAATAGCAAACCATGAATTCCCGGACCGAATCCCTGCGCCTGGCGGGTGCCGCCGGTGCCATCGAGGCGCTGCGCGACGCGCCCGCCGAGGGCAGCCCGTCGCGCGGCGTGGCCCTGATCTGCCACCCGCACCCGCTGTTCGGCGGCACCATGGACAACAAGGTGGTGCAGACCCTGGCGCGCGCCTTCGTGCAATGCGGCTGGAGCGCGGTGCGCTTCAACTTCCGCGGCGTGGGCGCGAGCGCCGGCACGCACGACGAGGGGCGCGGCGAGGCGGACGACCTGCTGGCCGTGATCGAGCAGGTGGCGCCGCACGGGCCGCTGGCGCTGGCCGGCTTCTCCTTTGGCTCCTTCGTCGCCAGCCAGGCGCTGGCCGCGCTGTGGCCGACGCGGCCGGCCGGGCAGGTGGTCTTCGTCGGCACCGCCGCCAGCCGCTTCACCGTGGCCGCGCTGCCGCCCGAGGCGCACGCCCGCACCCTGGTCGTGCATGGCGAGCAGGACGACACCGTGCCCCTGGCCGCCGTGCTGGACTGGGCGCGGCCGCAGTCACTTCCTGTGACAGTCGTGCCGGGAGGCGGCCATTTTTTCCACGGACAATTGCCCCTGCTCAAGTCCCTGGTGGTGCGCCACCTGCAGGTGCTCTGAGCGCTGCCCTGCGCTGGTACCTTCGCCGCCGTTTTCTTTTCCGCACTCCCCCGCATTTCGCCACCCCATGACCCGCATCCTGCCGACGCTCCGCGCGCTCGTCCTCGCCGCGCTTGCCGCGCCCTTCATCGCCGTCCTGCCGGCCGCCGCGCAGGCGCCGCAACCGCCGGAGATCGCGGCGCGCGCCTATCTGCTGTTCGACGTCACCTCCGGCCAGACGCTGGCGCAGAAGGATGCCGACATGCCGGTGGAGCCCGCCTCGCTCACCAAGCTGATGTCGGCCTACCTGGTGTTCGACGCGCTCAAGGCCAAGAAGATCACGCTGCAGCAGACCATGCCGGTCAGCGTGCGCGCGTGGAAGATGCCCGGCTCGCGCATGTTCATCGACCCGAAGATGCAGGTCCCGGTCGAAGACCTGATCAAGGGCATGATCGTGCAGTCCGGCAATGACGCCACCATGGCGCTGGCCGAGGCCGTGGGGGGCAGCGCCGAGCGCTTCGTGCAGATGATGAACGACCAGGCCAAGGTCCTGGGCATGCACAACACCAGCTACAAGAACCCGGAAGGCCTGACCGAGCCCGGCCACACCACCACCGCGCGCGACCTTGCCCTGCTGGCCACGCGGCTGATGCAGGACTTTCCGGAGTACGTAGGCTACTACGCCCTGAAGGACTACCGCTACCCCGGCACCCCGGCCAGCAACAGCCACAACCGCAACACGCTGCTGTACCGCGATCCCACGGTCGACGGCCTGAAGACCGGCCACACCCAGGCCGCCGGCTACTGCCTGGTGGCCACTGCCAAGCGCGACCTGCCGGGCGTCGGCCCGCGCCGCCTGCTCTCCATCGTGCTCGGAGCCGCCAGCGAGAGCGCCCGCGCCAACGAGTCGCAGAAGCTGCTCAACTGGGGCTACACCGCCTTCGACGCGGTCAAGCTGTTCGATGCCAACCAGGCGGTGGTCACCCCCAGCGTCTGGAAGGGCACCAGCAACCAGATCAAGCTCGGTCGCCCGGCGCCCATCGTCGTGGCCGTGCCCGCCGGCAGCGGCGCCAGAATCAAGACCGAGGTCGCGCGCCCCGATCCGCTGGTGGCGCCGTTCGACAAGGGCCAGGCGCTCGGCACCCTCAAGGTCTCCGTCGCCGACCAGCCGCTGCTCGACGTCCCGCTGGTGGTGCTGGAGGCCGTGCCGCAGGCCGGCTTCCTCGGCCGGGCCTGGGATTCCATTCGTCTCTGGATCAAGTAAGCAGCAGCATTTGCCCCCGGCAGGGGGCGCTGCTATACTCGCGGGCTTTTCGGAAAAATTCCGAAGGGTTTCACGTTTTTGTTTTCCAAACGTTTAGGGACGTTTTAATGCCAACCATCAACCAGCTCGTGCGTCAGGGGCGCGAGGTCGAAAAGACCAAGTCCAAGAGCCCCGCGATGCAAAACTCGCCCCAGCGCCGTGGCGTGTGCACCCGTGTGTACACCACGACGCCGAAGAAGCCGAACTCCGCTCTGCGCAAGGTCGCCAAGGTGCGCCTGACCAACGGCTTCGAAGTCATCTCCTACATCGGCGGCGAAGGCCACAACCTGCAGGAACACAGCGTGGTGCTGGTCCGCGGCGGCCGTGTGAAGGATCTCCCCGGCGTGCGCTACCACATCGTGCGCGGCTCGCTCGACCTGCAAGGCGTCAAGGATCGCAAGCAGGCGCGCTCCAAGTACGGCGCGAAGAAGCCCAAGGCCAAGTAAGCCCTGCGTTTCCAGTCGGTCAACAAAATGGTGCTGTTTCCCGCGTGGCGCGGAGATGCAGCGTAGTGACCCGATGTCCGGGTCGAGTAAGTGAGAGTCCTGCTGGCTCTCGCGGTGTCCGCCAGGGCGCCAACTGAAGCAAACAAGAGGTGAAAAATGCCACGTCGTCGCGAAGTCCCCAAACGTGAAATCCTGCCGGACCCTAAGTACGGCAATGTCGAACTGTCCAAGTTCATGAACGTCATCATGGAAGGCGGCAAGAAGGCCGTCGCCGAGCGCATCATCTATGGCGCGCTCGACCTGATCGAGAAGAAGAACCCGGACAAGGATCCCCTGGAAGCCTTCACCGTTGCCATCAACAACGTCAAGCCCATGGTGGAAGTGAAGTCCCGCCGCGTCGGTGGCGCCAACTACCAGGTCCCGGTGGAAGTGCGCCCGGTGCGCCGCCTGGCCTTGTCCATGCGCTGGATCAAGGAAGCCGCCCGCAAGCGCGGCGAGAAGTCCATGGCGCAGCGCCTGGCCAATGAGCTGCTCGAAGCCACGGAAGGCCGTGGCGGCGCCATGAAGCGCCGCGACGAAGTGCACCGCATGGCCGAGGCGAACAAGGCCTTCAGCCACTTCCGCTTCTAAGAACCGTACCCAACTAAGGCCCTCAAGCCTTTCAGGCGATGTGAGCCCGACCTGCTGCGTTTGCGGCGGGCGGGCTCTGCGCCGTTTCAGGAGAAACTCATGTCCCGCAAGACCCCCATCGAGCGATACCGCAACATCGGTATCTCGGCGCACATCGACGCCGGCAAGACCACGACCACCGAGCGCATCCTGTTCTACACCGGTGTGAACCACAAGATCGGTGAAGTGCACGACGGCGCTGCCACCATGGACTGGATGGAGCAGGAGCAGGAGCGCGGCATCACGATCACCTCGGCTGCCACGACCTGCTTCTGGAAGGGCATGGACATGTCTTTCCCCGAGCACCGCATCAACATCATCGACACCCCGGGCCACGTGGACTTCACCATCGAGGTGGAGCGTTCCATGCGCGTGCTCGACGGCGCCTGCATGGTGTACTGCGCCGTGGGCGGCGTGCAGCCCCAGTCGGAAACCGTCTGGCGCCAGGCCAACAAGTACAAGGTGCCGCGCCTCGCGTTCGTCAACAAGATGGACCGCACCGGCGCCAACTTCTTCAAGGTCGTCGACCAGATGAAGCTGCGCCTGAAGGCCAACCCCGTGCCCATCGTGATTCCGATCGGCGCCGAGGAGAACTTCAAGGGCGTGGTCGACCTGCGCAAGATGAAGGCCATCATCTGGGACGAAGCGTCCCAGGGCATGAAGTTCACCTTCGAGGAAATCCCGGCCGAACTGCTCGAAACCGCCAAGGAATGGCGCGAGAAGATGGTCGAGGCGGCCGCCGAGGCCTCCGAGGAGCTGATGAACAAGTACCTGGAAGAGGGCGATCTGACCGAAGAGGAGATCACCCAGGGCCTGCGCACGCGCGCCATCGCCTGCGAAATCCAGCCCATGCTGTGCGGCACGGCGTTCAAGAACAAGGGTGTCCAGCGCATGCTCGACGCCGTGATCGAACTCATGCCGTCCCCGCTGGACATCCCGCCGGTCGCAGGTACCGACGAGGACGAGAAGGAAGTCCACCGCAAGGCCGACGACAACGAGAAGTTCTCCGCGCTGGCGTTCAAGCTCATGACCGACCCGTTCGTGGGCCAGTTGACCTTCGTGCGCGTCTACTCGGGCGTGTTGACCAAGGGCGACACCGTCTACAACCCGGTCAAGGGCCGCAAGGAGCGTATCGGCCGCATCGTGCAGATGCACGCCAACGAACGCCTCGAAGTCGATGAAATCCGCGCCGGCGACATCGCCGCCTGCGTCGGCCTGAAGGACGTGACCACGGGCGAGACCCTGTGCGACCCGGATGCCATCCTGACGCTGGAGCGCATGGTCTTCCCCGAGCCGGTGATCCGCCAGGCCGTGGAGCCCAAGACCAAGGCCGACCAGGAGAAGATGGGCATTGCGCTGCAGCGCCTGGCGTCCGAGGATCCGTCGTTCCGCGTGAACACCGACGAGGAGTCGGGCCAGACCATCATCGCCGGCATGGGCGAGCTCCACCTTGAAATCATCGTGGACCGCATGAAGCGCGAATTCGGCGTGGAAGCCAACGTGGGCAAGCCGCAAGTGGCCTACCGCGAAACCATCCGCAAGACCGTCGAGGAAGCCGAAGGCAAGTTCGTGCGCCAGTCGGGCGGCAAGGGCCAGTACGGCCACGTCGTGCTGAAGATCGAGCCGAACGAGCCGGGCAAGGGCATCGAGTTCGTCGACGCGATCAAGGGAGGCGTCGTGCCGCGCGAATTCATTCCCGCGGTCGAGAAGGGCATCCACGAGGCCGTCACGCAAGGCGTGCTGGCCAATTACCCGGTGGTGGACGTCAAGGTCACGCTGCACTTCGGTTCGTACCACGACGTGGACTCGAACGAACTGGCGTTCAAGATGGCCGCCATCTTCGGCTTCAAGGAAGGCTGCAGGAAGGCCAATCCGGTCATCCTCGAGCCGATGATGGCCGTGGAAGTCGAGACGCCCGAGGACTACGCCGGCAACGTGATGGGCGACCTGTCCTCGCGTCGCGGCATGGTTCAGGGCATGGACGACATGGTCGGCGGCGGCAAGGCCATCAAGGCCGAGGTCCCGCTGTCGGAAATGTTCGGCTACTCGACGACCCTGCGCTCCATGTCGCAGGGCCGCGCCACCTACACGATGGAGTTCAAGCACTACGCCGAAGCTCCGCGCAACGTGGCCGAAGCCATCGTGGCCGCTCGCGCCAAGTAAGTGGACCGCAAGGGCGGCGCGGCTCGGGCCGCGCCGCCCTGCTCTCGTTTTTGTCTGCGACCGTGTGCCTCTCGCTGCCCGTGGCGAGGGAACAAGCAACATGGTGCAGACGTTAAACCATCACACGGGCATGTTCTTTTTCAAGGATCGAAAATGGCAAAAGGTAAGTTCGAACGCACCAAGCCCCACGTGAACGTGGGCACGATTGGTCACGTGGACCACGGCAAGACCACGCTGACGGCTGCAATCGCCACCGTGCTGTCGAAGAAGTTTGGCGGCGAAGCCAAGGCCTACGACCAGATCGACGCGGCACCGGAAGAAAAGGCCCGCGGCATCACCATCAACACCGCGCACGTCGAATACGAAACGGCCAACCGCCACTACGCACACGTCGACTGCCCCGGCCACGCCGACTACGTCAAGAACATGATCACCGGCGCCGCCCAGATGGACGGCGCCATCCTGGTCTGCTCCGCCGCTGACGGCCCCATGCCCCAGACCCGCGAGCACATCCTGCTGGCGCGCCAGGTCGGCGTCCCCTACATCATCGTCTTCCT
>NZ_JAELTO010000083.1 GCF_016428875.1 Xylophilus sp. ASV27 | reverse complement strand
AGCCGCACCGCCTCTTGCTTGAATTCGAGCGTGTAGCGCGCTCTCGTCGTCTTCCTCATTTACGTCTTCCTTGCTTGTATTGAAACACTCAGCAAGGGATACGTTTTTCGAGGGCAAGGTCAGTTCGGGGTTGGTTTTCCCAACTCTCTTCACCAGATCAGGCTCAGCCCTGTATCCGGCGGGTCAGGTCCAGCGTGACATAGGAGGCGAGGACGGCGATCCGCATCGACGCGGCGACGCCCCAAGGGTTATGTTGGGAGGCGAGAAAGGTTGGGTCGGGTGTCAAGGCGAGTGGTACGGCGGTAAATGGATGACGGATTCACGCCGTGATGGGTACGTAAGAGAAAGGAGAAAGGGAGGCGTGCCCCCCTCTGCCCAGCTCTGCAACCGAGAAGCGGGCCGGAGTTTAACCACCAGGACCCGCTCTGGATGAGAACGGTTTTTGTCTGGGGTTATGCTGGCGGGCTGAGCGCTCCCGCTGCGGCGCCCCCATGCGGAGCCGCTCGACCCCTTACCTGCCACTGACCCGACCATGAGCACACGTACAGAACGCGATACTTTCGGCCCCATCGAAGTCCCAGCCGACCGGCTCTGGGGCGCGCAGACGCAGCGCTCGCTGCAGAACTTCGACATCTCCGGCGAGCAGCAGCCGCGCGAGATCATCAAGGCGCTGGCCCAGGTCAAGCGCGCGTCGGCGGTGGTGAACCACGCATTGGGCCTGCAGGACCAGAAGAAGACCGACGCCATCGTGGCCGCCGCGGACGAGGTCATCGCCGGCCAGCATGCGGGCGAGTTCCCGCTCGTAGTCTGGCAGACCGGCTCGGGCACGCAGACCAACATGAACGTCAACGAAGTGCTGGCCAACCGCGCGAGCGAACTGCTTGGCGGCGAGCGCGGCGAAGGCCGCCTGGTGCACCCGAACGACGACGTCAACCGCAGCCAGTCGAGCAACGACGTGTTCCCCACCGCCATGCACGTGGCCGCCGTCGAGGCCATCACGCACAGGCTGCTGCCGGCCATCGCAAAGCTGCGTGCCACGCTGGAGCAGAAGTCCGCGGACTTCGCCGACATCGTGAAGATCGGCCGCACTCACCTGCAGGACGCCACGCCGCTGACCCTGGGCCAGGAGTTCTCCGGCTGGGTGGCGCAACTGGCGCATGGCGAGCGGCACGTGCGCGACGCGCTGCCGCATCTCTACGAACTGGCGCTGGGCGGCACGGCGGTGGGCACCGGCCTGAACGCGCCCAAGGGCTATGCAGAACGCGTGGCCGCCGAGATCGCCCGGATTACCGGCCTGCCCTTCGTCACCGCGCCGAACAAGTTCGAGGCGCTGGCCTCGGTCGACGGGCTGGTGTTCGCGCACGGCGCGCTCAAGACGCTGGCCGCCGGCATGATGAAGATCGCCAACGACGTGCGCTGGCTCGCCAGCGGCCCGCGCAGCGGCATCGGCGAGCTGAGCATTCCCGAGAACGAGCCCGGCTCGTCCATCATGCCCGGCAAGGTCAACCCGACGCAGAGCGAAGCCGTCACGATGCTGGCCGCGCAGGTGTTCGGCAACGACGTGGCGATCAACTTCGGCGGCGCCTCGGGCAACTTCGAGCTCAACGTCTTCCGCCCGATGGTGGCGCACAACTTCCTGCAGAGCGTGCGGCTGCTGGCCGACGGCATCGTGAGCTTCAACGAGCACTGCGCCGTGGGCATCGAGCCCAACCGCGAGCGCATCACCGAACTGGTCGAGCGCTCGCTGATGCTGGTGACCGCGCTCAACACCCACATCGGCTACGACAAGGCCGCCGCCATCGCCAAGAAGGCCCACAAGGAGGGCACCAGCCTGCGCGAGGCGGCCGTGGCCTCCGGCCATGTGACCGGCGAGCAGTTCGACCAGTGGGTGGTGCCGGGCAATATGGTCGGGCGCTGAGCCGGCCCCGGCGCAAAGGCGTCAGTGCTCTTTCGACGGCGACGACATCAGCCGGTCGGTCAGGGCAATGGCCATGGCCGACAGCAGGAAGGCGATGTGGATCGCGGTCTGGGCGATCAGCACGCGGTCGGTGTAGTTGTCGGCGTTGATGAAGGTCTTGAGCAGGTGGATCGAGCTGATGCCGATGATCGCGGTGGCCAGCTTGACCTTGAGCACCGAGGCGTTCACGTGGCTCAGCCATTCGGGCTGGTCGCGGTGGCCTTCCAGGTTCATGCGGCTCACGAAGGTCTCGTAGCCGCCGACGATCACCATGATGAGCAGGTTGGAGATCATCACCACGTCGATCAGCGCCAGCACCACCAGCATGATCACCGTCTCGTTGAGCGCCGTCACCGGTGCCGAGGTCTTGTAGCCTATGCTGCTCACCAGCGCCTGCAGCGCGGTGGTGCTGCCGAAGGCGGCCTCCACCAGGTGCAGCAGTTCCACCAGAAAATGCACCACGTACACGGCCTGTGCCACGATCAGGCCCAGGTACAGCGGCAACTGGAGCCAGCGGCTGGCGAAGATCAGGTTGGGCAGCGGACGCAGCCGCGGTGACTTGCGCTCGGTAGGGTCGGACATGGGGAGGCCAGTGGGGAAAAGCGGCATTGTAGAGTCGAGCCCAGTCAGTGGCTTGTAAGTGCCTGCGACCACATTAGGACTTGTTCAGCGTTGCCCCAGCGCCGTTTTCGCCAAGACTTTCCCAGGAGACTTCCATCATGAGCGCCGCGTCTTCCATTGAATCCGTGCTGGTCGAGAACCGCGTGTTCCCGCCGTTCGATGCCGCCATGCGCGGGGCGCGCATCTCCGGCATGCCGGCCTACGAAGCCCTGTGCGCAGAGGCGCAGCGCGACTTCGAGGGCTTCTGGGCCCGCCTGGCCCGCGAGAACCTGGTCTGGAGCAAACCCTTCACCCGCGTACTGGACGAAAGCACGCCGCCCTTCTTCAAGTGGTTCGACGACGGCGAGCTCAATGCCTCGGCCAACTGCCTGGACCGCCACATGGGCACGCCGGTCGAGCACAAGACCGCCATCGTCTTCGAGGCCGACGACGGTGCCGTCACCCGCGTCAGCTACCGCGAGCTGCTCGAGCGGGTGTGTCGCTTCGCCAATGCCCTGAAGGCGCGAGGCATCGGCAAGGGCGACCGGGTCATCATCTACATGCCCATGACCATCGAGGGCGTGGTGGCGATGCAGGCCTGCGCCCGCATCGGCGCCACGCACAGCGTGGTGTTCGGCGGCTTCTCGGCCAAGGCGGTGCAGGAGCGCATCATCGACGCGGGCGCGGTGGCGGTCATCACCGCCAACCACCAGATGCGCGGCGGCAAGGCGCTGCCGCTGAAGTCCATCGTCGACGAGGCCATTGCCATGGGCGGCTGCGAATCGGTCCGCACCGTGCTGGTCTACGAGCGCACCCAGAACGCGTGGGAGCGCGTGGCGGGCCGCGACCTCAGCTTCACCGAGGCCCTGGCCGGCCAGAGCGCCGAGTGCGCGCCGCAGCCGGTCGGCGCCGAGCACCCGCTGTTCATCCTCTACACCTCGGGCTCCACCGGCAAGCCCAAGGGCGTGCAGCACAGCACCGGCGGCTACCTGCTGTGGGCCAGGGTCACCATGGACTGGACCTTCGACCTGCGCCCCGAGGACGTCTTCTGGTGCACCGCCGACATCGGCTGGATCACCGGCCACACCTATGTCGCCTACGGCCCGCTGGCGGCCGGCGCCACGCAGGTGGTGTTCGAAGGCGTACCGACCTACCCGGACGCGGGCCGCTTCTGGCAGATGATCGAGCGGCACAAGGTCAGCATCTTCTACACCGCGCCCACGGCCATCCGCTCGCTGATCAAGGCGGCGGAGGCCGACGAGAAGGTGCACCCCAAGCGCTCGGATCTGTCGTCCCTGCGCATCCTGGGCAGCGTCGGCGAACCAATCAACCCGGAAGCCTGGATGTGGTACCACCGCAATGTCGGCGGCGAGCGCTGCCCCATCGTCGACACCTTCTGGCAGACCGAAACCGGCGGCCACGTCATCACGCCGCTGCCGGGCGCCACGCCGCTGGTGCCGGGCTCCTGCACGCTGCCGCTGCCGGGCATCATGGCCGCCATCGTCGACGAAGCCGGCAAGGACATCGAGAACGGCACCGGCGGCATCCTGGTCATCAAGCGGCCCTGGCCGTCCATGGTGCGCACCATCTGGAACGACCCCGAGCGCTTCAAGAAGAGCTATTTCCCCGAGGAAATGGGCGGCAGCATCTACCTGGCCGGCGACGGCGCGGTGCGCAGCGCAGACCGCGGCTACTTCCGCATCACCGGCCGCATCGACGACGTGCTCAATGTCTCGGGCCACCGCATGGGCACCATGGAGATCGAGTCGGCCCTGGTCGCCAAGACCGACCTGGTGGCCGAGGCCGCCGTGGTCGGCCGCCCGGATGACCTGACCGGCGAGGCGATCTGCGCCTTCGTCGTGCTCAAGCGTTCGCGCCCTACCGGCGAGGAGGCCAAGGCCATCGCCAAGGAGCTGCGCGACTGGGTGGCCAAGGAGATCGGCCCGATCGCCAAGCCCAAGGACATCCGCTTCGGCGACAACCTGCCCAAGACCCGCAGCGGCAAGATCATGCGGCGCCTGCTGCGCAGCATCGCCAAGGGCGAGACGATCACACAGGACACCTCCACACTGGAGAATCCAGCCATCCTGGAGCAGTTGGCGCAGACCAACTGATCCAGGACAGCCGCAGGCTGGCGGCGCGCAGCGACGTGGATGGATTCGGGGCCACTCATATTGCGAAGCAATGTGACGTGGCCACAGAACTCAGCCATCCTGGAGCAGTTGGCGCAGACCAACTGATCCAGGACAGCCGCAGGCTGGATGCTATTAATTGTGTAGCTAAAAGCCAAGGCTTCACCTGGGCTTCAGGCGCTTTTCACTTGAATTTCCCAAGGCAGGCGCACGTGTAGGACGGCATCGGCAATTGGGCGTGTGCCGCCTACGGGCGCGGCCCTTTGCGGTAAAAACGGCCAGCGCCGCGGCTGCCACCGGCCGTGCCTTTCACTTCTTACGCTTGCTCCGCCATGATCCGTACCGTTCTGCTTCTCGTCATCGCACTCGCCATTGCCGCGCTGGCCGCGCTCAACTGGGGCACGCTGGCCGCTCCGACGGCGGTGTCCTTCGGGGTCACGGTCGTGCAGGCGCCGCTCGGGCTGATCATGCTCGGGCTGACCGTGCTGCTGGCGGTGTTCTTCGTCGCCTACGTGGTCTATCTGCAAGGCTCGGTGCTGGTCGAAACGCGCCGCCATACCAAGGAACTGCAGGCCCAGCGCGAACTGGCCGACAACGCCGAGGCATCGCGTTTCACCGAGTTGCGCAGCTATCTCGACGCCAAGCTCCAGCAGGCAGAACTGGACGCGCGCCTGGGCCGCGAGGCTTTCCTCGAGCGCATCGCCGCGCTGGAAACCCGGCTGGCGGCCCGGGTGGAGCAGTCCGACAACAGCACCGCTGCCTACATGGGGCAGTTGAAGGATCGGCTGGAACGCGGAGCCGCTGTCAGGGCGGCGCCGGCTTTCGAAGCCGAACCGCCGCTGCGATAGCGATAGCGCTAGCGCAGGCCGAGGATCCAGGCCGCGAGCTTCCTGGCCTCGGCGTCGCTGACCTGCGCGTTGGCGGGCATGGGCACCGGGCCCCAGACGCCCGCGCCGCCCTTCATGATCTTCTGGGCGAGCTGATCGGTCACGTTCTGGCCCGCGTACTTCTGCGCCACGGCCTTGAAGCCCGGGCCCACCACCTTGCGCTCCACCGAATGGCAGGCCATGCAGTTGCGGGCCTTGGCCAGCGCCTCGTCGGCGTGGGCCGGCAGTGCGCCGGCCAGCAGCAGGGCGGTGAGAGCGGTGGTCGGCAGCAGGCGATGCATGGTGGAGGCGCTGGAGTACAGTCTGGGCAGAATTGTAGTGAGGGCCGCCATGTACTTTCTGGGACTCGGAATCATCCTGCTGCTGCTGAAGTGGCTGGCCTACGGCCCGGTCGCCCATTGGTCATGGTGGATCGTGCTCGCACCCTTCGCGCTCGCCGCGGCCTGGTGGGCCTGGGCCGACGGCTCGGGCCTGACCAAGCGGCGCGAAATGGACAGGATGGCCCGCCGCAAGCAGGACCGCATCGACAAGAGCCGGGCCGCTCTGGGCCAGGGGCAGGGCCGCAAGCGCTAGCCTTCGGACGCCAGCACGCCGCCGCCCAGGGCCTGGTACAGCGCGACGGTGTCGCCCAGCAGTGTGCCGTAGGCGGCCACGCGCGCGGCCTGCGCCTGCAGCCAGGCCTGCTGCGCCGCCAGCACCGAAGGCTGCGAACTGTAGCCCTGGCGCAACTGCAACTGGGTCAGCTCGAAGCTGGTGCGGGTCGCTGCCTCGCTGGCCTCGGCCATGCGCAGCGAGCGCGTGTCGATGTCCAGCGCATAGAGCGTGTCGGCCACATTCTGGAACGCGCCGAGCACCGTGCCGCGGTACTGTGCCGCGGCGGCCTGCAGCTCGGCCTCTGCCGCGCGCTGCCGCGCCGACAGCGTGCCCCCCGAGAAGATTGGCTGCAGCAGGCCCAGTGCGAGCGCCCAGGTGCCGTTGCCGGCGGCGAACATCTGCGAGAAGGCGGTGGCACCGCCGCCCAGGGCCGCGGTGATGGACAACTGCGGCAGCCGGGCGGCCTTGGCTACGCCAATGGCCGCGCTGGCAGCCTGCACCTGGGTCTCGGCTGCGCGCACGTCGGGCCGCTGCGCCACCAGGTCGGAGGCCACGGCGGTGGGCAACTGCGGCAGGCGGACGGAGGACAGCGCCATCGCAGGCAGCGGCGTGTCGGGCGTCTGGCCGCCCAGGACGGCGATCAGGTTGCGCGTCTGCTCCAGCTGCTTCTGCAGCGGGGGCAACTGCTGCTGCATCTGGATCAGCAGGTTCTCCTGCGTGGCGACCTCCAGCCCGCTGGCATAGCCGTTGCGCTGCAGCTTGCGCATGTAGCGCAACTGCTCCTGCGTGGTGGCGACGGCCTGGCCGAGCAGCGCGCTCTGCTCGGCCAGCATGGCCGCCTGCAGGGCTGCGGCCACCAGGTTGCTGGCGAGTGTCAGGCGCGCGGCCTCCAACTGGAGGCGCTGGCCTTCCTCGGCCGCCTGCAGGCCCTCGACCTGGCGGCGGTTGGCGCCGAAAACGTCGGGCGCGTAGCTGATGTTGAGCTGTGCCGTGTGGTAGTTGTAGAGCGTGGCGCCCGAATTCAGCGGTGGCGACAGCGAATCCCCGACCTTCTGGCGGCTCGCGTTGTAGCCGGCCGATAGGCTGGGAAAGAAGAAGCCGCGCTGGGCGATCACGTTCTCGCGCGCGGCCTTCAGCGTAGCCTGCGCCGCCTCGATGGTGGGGCTGCGGGCCAGCGCCTGGGCCACCATGGCGTCCAGCGTGGGCGAGCCGAAAGCCTTCCACCAGTCCCGTGCCACCGGGCCGCCGCTGCCGGCCGTGGCCAGCGGTTCGCGCGTAAGGGCGGCCGGAGTCGGTACCGCGGGCTTCACATAGTCGGGGCCGACCGCGCAGCCGCCGACGGCCAGCGCGATGAAGCCGATGAAGATGCGCCTGTCCGGCAGATGTCGATCAACCACGCTTGCCTCCCAAACCGATGCGCCGCCTGGTGAGCTTGACCCGGCGCAGCACCGCCAGCCGCAGAGCCGGCACCACCAGCAGCAGGAAGAGGGGGCCGATCAGCATGCCGCCCACCACCACCGTGGCCAGTGGCCGCTGCACCTCGCTGCCGATGCTGTGCGACATGGCCGCGGGGAACAGCCCTATGCAGGCCGACAGGGCCGTCATCAGCAGCGGCCGCATGCGGTGCTCGTAGGCCTCGCTCACCGCCTGCAGGTCGCTGCGGCCCTGCAGCCGCAGTTGCTTGAAGTAGCTCAGGATCAGGATGCCGTCCATCACGGACACCCCCAGCAGCGAGATGAAGCCGATGACCGCCGAAATGCTCAGCACCTGGCCGGTGACGGACAGTGCCAGCACGCCGCCCAGCACGGTGAAGGGCACCGCCGCCAGCGTCAGCAGGCTGTAGGTGAAGTTGCTGAAAAGCGCGTACAGCAGCACCAGCACCAGCGCCACGGCGATCGGGATCGCGATCATCATCCGCGCCTTGGCCTGCTGCAGCGCCTCGAACTCACCGGCATAGAGGATGCGATAGCCCTGTGGCAGCTTGACTTCGGCGGCCACCCTGCGCTGCACTTCGGACACGGTGCCGCCCAGGTCGCGGCCGCGCGCGCTGAACTTGATCGGAATGAAGCGCTCGTTGCTCTCGCGGTAGATGTAGGTGGCGCCGGTATCCAGCGAGATGGTGGCTACGTCCGTCAGCGGAATGAAGGACGTGCCGCCCCCGTTGGTCGCATAGCCCACGCGCAGCGCTTTGACCGCGTCCAGCGACGAGCGCTGCTCACCCTGGAAGCGCACCGTCAGGCCGTACTGGCGGTCGCCCTCCAGCACCGTGGTGGCGCTGACGCCGCCCATCGCGGTCTGGATCGCCGTGGCGATGTCGCCGGTGTTCAGCCCGTAGCGTGCGGCGCGGGCACGGTCGATGTGGACGTTCAGGTTGGGCTGCCCCAGGACGTGGAACACGCCGAGGTCGGCCACGCCATCGACCTTGGCCATGACGTCCACCACCTGGTCGGCCAGGTGCTCCAGCGTGGGCAGATCCGGGCCGATGATCTTCACCGAGTTGGCGCCCTTCACGCCGGACAGCCCCTCCTGCACGTTGTCCTGGATGTACTGCGAGAAGTTGAAGCCCACGCCCGGGAATTCGGTCTCGAACTTGGCCTGCAGCTCGCTGACGAGCCGGTCCTTGGTCATGCCCGGGCGCCACTGGTCGAACGGCTTGAGCGGCGCGAACAGCTCCACGTTGTTGAAGCCCGAGGCATCGCTGCCGTCGTCGGGCCGGCCGTGCTGCGACACGATGGTGATGACCTCGGGGTACTCCTTGATCAGCTCGCGCATGCGGTTGACCTTCTCGCTGCCGGCTTCGAGCGAGATGGTGGGCGGCATCGAGGCCCGGATCCAGAGGTTGCCTTCCTCGAGCGCGGGCAGGAATTCGCTTCCCAGCCGGCTGCCGAGCACCGCGCCGCCCAGCAGCGCCACGCAGCCGATGACGATGACCAGGCGCGTGTGGGCCAGCACCCAGTGCAGCGCCGGCTTGTAGACGCGGTGGATGGCGCGCACGAAGAGGGTTTCCTTCTCCTCGACCTTGCGCGGCAGCAGGTAGCTGGCCAGCACTGGCGTGATGGTGAAGGTGGCCAGCAGCGCGCCCCCCAGCGCATAGCCGTAGGTGCGTGCCATCGGGCCGAAGATCTGGCCTTCCACGCCCTGCATGGCGAACAGCGGCGTGAACGCGGCGATGGTGATGCAGGTGGAGAACAGCACCGAGCTGTCGACCTGGATCGCGCTCAGGTAGATCATGCGCAGCCGCGCCGTCCAGCCCATGGCCGGGTCGGTGCGCAGGCCGTCGGGGCCGTGCGACATCGCGCGCAGCGCCATCGCCCGCTGCGCGGAGGGCTGCTGGAAGTTGCGGAAGATGTTCTCGACCAGGATCACCGCCGAGTCCACGATGATGCCGAAGTCCACCGCCCCCAGCGACAGCAGGTTCGCCGACTCATTCGTCAGCACCAGCATCATGATGCTGAAGAACAGCGCGAACGGAATGTTCACGCTCACGATGACCGCGCTGCGCAGGTCGCCGAGGAATATCCACTGGATCAGGAACACCAGCACGCAGCCGAAGATCAGGTTGTGCAGCACGGTGTGGGTGGTGACGCCCACCAGCACCGCGCGGTCGTAGTAGGGCTCCAGCTTCACGCCCGGCGGCAGGCTGCCGTCGGAATTGAGCTTCTCCACGGCCGTCTTGACGCGCCCGATCACGTCGTTGGTATGCAGCGTGCGGTTCATGATGACCACGCCGGTCACCACGTCGTGCTCGGCATCGCGGCCGGCTTCACCCAGGCGCGGCATCGTGCCTTCCACGATGCGCGCCACGTCCTTGACCTGCGTGGGCAGCCCGTTCTGCTGCCCGACGACGATGTTGCCGATGTCCTCCAGCTTCTCCACCAGGCCCAGGCCGCGGATGTTGACCGACTGGTCGCCCACGCTCACGGCCCGGCCGCCGACGTTGAGGTTGGCGTTGCCGATGGACGAGACCAGTTGCTGCAGCGTCACCCCGTGCGATTCGAGCAGCTTCGGATCGGCCTCGACGTGGTACTCCTTGGTGGTGCCGCCCCAGGTGACCACCTGCACCACGCCGGGGACGGTGAGCAGGCGGCGTTGGATCACCCAGTCCTGCAGCGAGCGCAGCTCGGTGAGGCTGTAGCTCGAAGGGCCCTTGACCTGGTAGCGCAGGATCTCGCCCACCAGGCTGGAGGCCTGGATCTGCGGCTGCACGCCATTGGGCAGGCTGACGTTGGCCTGCAGGTTGTTGGCCACCTGGGTCAGCGCGAAGTAGTAGTCCGTGTCGTACTTGAAGGTCACGCGCACGAAGGACAGGCCGTAGAACGAGGTCGAGCGGATGTTGTCCACGCCCGGCGTGGTGGCCAGCCCGACTTCCATCGGCCGGGTGTAGTAGCGCTCCATTTCCTCGGCGGACAGGCCGGGAGCCTGGGCCGTGATTTCCAGGATCACGGGCGCAGGATTGGGGTAGGCCTCCACATTGAGCTTGAGAAAGGCGAGCACGCCCAGCGCAAGAAAGGCCAGCAGGCCGAGCAGGACGATGGGCCTTCGCGACAGCACGAAGGCCAGCAGGGGACGAAACACGGGCAGGCTCCTGGTCTGGCGCTACTGCGCGTCGGTTTCGTACAGGTTGCTCAGGAACAGGGCATTCCTGCGCGCCAGGCGTTCACCGGCCTTCAGCCCTTGCGTGATCTGGACCCGGCCGCCTTCGCTGCGGCCGATGACGACCTCGCGGCGTACGAAGCGCTGCCCCTGCGTGTCCTCGGCATCCGCCACCCACACCGCGTTCATGCCATTGCTCTCGCGCACCACGGCCGCGGCCGGCACCGCCACGCCGGTCTGCGGCGCGGAAAGGGCGATGCTGAAGTCCGCCAGCATCTGTGGGCGCAGCTGGTGGGCGGGGTCGTTCACCTCGGCCCGCACGATCAGCCGGCGGGTGCTGGCGTCCACGCTGTCGCCCACGTACGAGACGCGGCCGGTGAAGGTCTTGTCGGGCCACGCCTGCACCCGCACGCTGACCTGCTGGCCGATGCGGTAGAGCGAGAACTCGGACTCCGGCACATTGGCCTCCATCCAGAGCGTGCGCATGTCCGCCACGGTGACCGGCGCCGGTGCGGTACCGGGCTGCACCAGCAAGCCGACCTGCGCGACGCGCGCCGTCACGCGGCCGGCGATCGGGCTCTTCACCGGCATTTCGACGTCGACGCTGTGCTCGCGCTCGATGCGTGCCACGTCAGCATCGGTCAGGCCGAACAACTGCAGGCTCTTGCGCGCCGTGCGATACGCCGCGTCGGCGGCCTGCTGGTCCGCCTGGTTCTGCTGCAGTTCCTTCTGCGGGATGCTGTTGTCCTGCGCCAGCACCTTGGCGCGCCGCAGCGTCTCGTCGGCCGCACGCAGGGCGCCAGCAGTCGAGATCAGGCTTGACGCCGCCTGGGCGATGTCCGGCACGTTGACCGTGTAGAGCGTCTGGCCAGCCTTGACGTCGTCGCCGGCCTTGACCAGTACGCGCGCGATGCGTCCCTGGTAGGCGGTGTACACGGGAACGGTGCGGTCCTGGTTGAAGTCGATGTTGCCGATGGTCTGGCGCACGTTGGCGAACTGCTGCTCGCCCGCCGGCCCCACGTCCAGAGCCGCCGTCTGGGCGGTGCCAACGCGTACCGTCTCCGGTGCCACCTTGCCGGTGCCGCTGGGTGTGGCGAGCGCCGGGGCCGTGGCCGCCTGCGGCCTGCTGTCGAAATACCAGGCGCCGCCGGCGGCCAGCGCGAGCACCACTGCCGAAAGCACCACTGCGCCCCGCCGTGCCCGCGTTCTCGATGAAAACCTTGCCATCCCTGCACTTCCCCGTGATTGCGCTGCACACCTGTGGCAACGTGCTCGGGGCAGTCTATGCAGGCAAGCTTTTCGTTTCCTTTAAGGGCAGCCGGATGTCGATGCGGGTGCCCGCGACGCCGCCGCTTGAGCTGCGGGCCGAAAGGCTGCCGCCCATGCTCTGCACCACCCGCTGGGCAATAGAGAGGCCCAGCCCCGAACCTTCTGGCTGCCCGTGGGCGCCGCGCCAGAAGGGCAGGAACATGCGTTGCAGCGTATCGGCATCGAGTGCCGGCCCGTCGTCGCACACGCTGATGCGGACCTCGTCCTGCTCCACTGCCAGGTCGAGCGCGACGTTCGGCCCGCCGTAGCGCAGCGCGTTGTCGATCAGGTTGGACAGCACCTCGCCGAGCAGGGTGGGGGAGCCGCGTACCAGGGCTGGCGGGGCCGCCGCGCGCCCGTCCGCGCCAGGCAGTTGCAACTGCTTGTGTGCGGCCAGGGCCGGGCCTTGCCAGCGAGCGCCGACCTCGGCCAGCATGGCGGCGCAGTCGAACACCTGGTCTTCCACCGCTGCGGCGTTCTCGGCCCGGGCAAAGGCCAGCAACTGGCGTACCAGGCGCGCGGCGCGACCTGCCACCTCGTCGAGCTGGGCCAGCACCTGGGCGTCGGCGGGCTGCCCGGGGTCGGCGCGCTGGATGCGGCGCATGTCGCCCACCAGCAGGCGTATGCCGGCCACCGGGGTCTGCAATTGGTGGGCGGCGTCGGCCACGAAGCGGCGCTGCTCGTCGATGGCCGCCTTCAGGCGCAGCACCAGTTCGTTGGTGTGCTGCACCAGATCGCGCAGTTCGGCCGGCACGTCCTCCGTGGGTAGCGGCGACAGATCGTGCAGCCCGTGCTGAGCCACTTCGGCGCTGATGCGGCGCGTCTGCGCCAGGCCATGGCGTATGCCCAGGTAGAACAGCGGAACGATGACGAAGCCCACCAGCGCCGCCGGCATGAAGATGGCCAGCGCAATCTCGCGCGACACATGCTCGCGCGCCGCCTTGGATTCGGCCACGATGACCCATACCGGCTCGTCGGCGGGGGTGGGCGCAAGCCGCAGGGCCACGGCGCGCAGCACGCTGCCGCCGGTGCGCAGGTCGAAGAGTTGCGGCGTCCCGGTGCTTGTGGCCAAGGTCTGCTGAGGCAGGTCCATGGCCAGGTTGCCCACCAGCGTGCGGCCGGCCTCGGTGCGCACCAGGTAATGGGAGCGGGCCAGCGAGTCGAAGACCAGCGAGTCGGCGGTTTCCTCGTCGGCCAGCGAACTGGCACGCCCCTGGGTCCAGCGCAGTTGGGCCGCCAGGGCCCGCGCGTCGTCGGTCAGCAGGCGGTCGAACGACGTGTTGGTGGTGCGGCCCGCCAGCCAGTAGGCCGCTCCCGTGGCCAGCAGCGCCGAGGCCACCCAGAGCGACAGCAGGGGGGTGAGCAGTTGTCGCCAGAGGCTGCGCGCCGGCCAGCGCAGCGAGGTCATTGCGCCTCCAGCGCGTAGCCCACGCCGCGGACCGTCACGATAGTGACGCCGGCCACGGCAAGCTTGCGCCGCAGCTTCAGGATGTAGATCTCCACCGCATTGGCGCTGAAGTTGGACTCCCAGCTCGACATGGCCGAGATGATGCGGCTCTTGGGCACGGCCGTGCCGGGCGAGGCCATCAGCAGTTCGACCAGCGCCGCCTCGCGCGGGCTGAGCGGCAGGCGTTCCTCCCGGCAGCGCAGTTCGCGGCTGTCGGTGTTGAAGCTCAAGGCTCCGACCACCAACAGGTTGCTGCTGTTGCCGCGCCGCCGTCGCGTGATGGCGCGCAGGCGGGCGATCAGCTCTTCCGGTTCGAAAGGCTTGGGCAGGTAGTCGTCCGCGCCCTCATTGAGGCCGCGCAGCCGGTTGGGCAGCTCGTCACTGGCGGTAAGGATCAGCACCGCCAGGTCCTGGCCGTGGGTGCGCCAGTGGCGCAGCACCTCGAAGCCGCCGCGCCGCGGCAGGCCCAGGTCCAGCACGGCAGCGTCGTACTGCTCGGTGGCGGTCGCGGCCAGCGCGAATTCGCCATCCGTGACCGCATCGACCTGCCAGCCCTCGGCCTGCAGCGCGCGCGCCACGCCGAGACGCAGCGCGGGGTCGTCCTCCACCAGCAAGACGCGCATGGCGTGGCGCCCGCCGGCCGCGTCAGTAGTTGTCCAGCACGGCGCCCTTGCTGGCGCTGGCCGCGTTGAACGCGAACTTGGCCTGCACGCCGCGCGTGTAGCGCGGTGGAGGGGGTGTCCAGCCTTCACGGCGCCTGGCGATCTCGGCCTCGGGCACGTTCAGCTCCAGCTTGAGCTGGTGCGCGTCGATGGTGATCGAGTCGCCCTCGTTGACGAAGGCGATGGTGCCGCCGGCCGCGGCCTCGGGCGCGACGTGGCCCACCACCATGCCCCAGGTGCCGCCGGAGAAGCGGCCGTCGGTGATCAGGCCCACGCTCTCGCCCAGGCCGGCGCCGATCAGCGCGCCCGTGGGTGCCAGCATTTCCGGCATGCCCGGGCCGCCCTTGGGGCCGAGGTAGCGCAGCACCATCACGTCGCCGGCCTTGATCCTGCCGTCCAGAATGGCCTTGAGCGCCGACTGCTCGTCGTCGAAGACGCGCGCCGGGCCTGTGATGACCGGGTTCTTCAGGCCGGTGATCTTGGCCACGGCGCCTTCGGGCGAGAGGTTGCCCTTGAGGATGGCAAGGTGGCCTTCGGCGTACATCGGCTTGTCGATCGGGCGGATCACGTCCTGGTCGGCACGCGGTGCGTCCGGCACGTCCTTGAGCACTTCGGCGATGGTCTGGCCGGTGATGGTGATGCAGTCGCCACGCAGCAGGCCGGCGTTGAGCAGCACCTTCATGACCTGCGGAATGCCGCCGGCCTGGTGCAGGTCCACCGCCAGATACTTGCCAGAAGGCTTCAGGTCGCACAGCACTGGCGTCTTCTTGCGGATGCGCTCGAAGTCATCGATGGACCATTCCACGCCCGCCGCGTGCGCAATGGCCAGGAAGTGCAGCACCGCATTGGTCGAGCCGCCGGTAGCCATGATCACGGCCACGGCGTTCTCGATGGCCTTCTTGGTGACGATGTCGCGCGGCTTGATGTCCTTCCTGATCGCCTCGATCAGCACCCTGGCCGATTCCTTGGCCGAGTTGGCCTTTTCGTCATGCGGGTTGGCCATGGTGGACGAGTAGGGCAGGCTGATGCCCAGGGCCTCGAAGGCGCTGGACATGGTGTTGGCGGTGTACATGCCGCCGCAGGAGCCGGTGCCGGGTATGGCGCGCATCTCGATCTCGCGCAGGTCCTCGTCGCTCAGGTTGCCGGCCGCGTTCTGGCCCACGGCCTCGAACACGCTGACGATGTTCAGGTCCTGGCCCTTGTAGCGGCCCGGCAGGATGGTGCCGCCGTAGACATAGATCGCCGGCACGTTGGCGCGCAGCATGCCCATCAGGCCGCCGGGCATGTTCTTGTCGCAGCCGCCCACGACGAGCACGCCGTCCATCCACTGTCCCTGCACGCTGGTTTCCACGCAATCGCTGATGACCTCACGGCTTACCAGGCTGTACTTCATGCCTTCGGTACCCATGGCCATGCCGTCGCTGATGGTGGGCGTGCCGAACACCTGCGCATTGCCGCCGGCTTCCTCGATGCCCTCTATCGCCGCGTCGGCCAGCTTCTGCAGGCCCGAGTTGCAGGGCGTGATGGTGCTGTGGCCGTTGGCTACGCCGACCATGGGCTTCTTGAAGTCGCCCTCCTGGTAGCCCATGGCGTAGTACATGGAGCGGTTGGGCGCGCGCGACTTGCCTTCGGTGATGTTGGCGCTGCGGCGGTTGATCTTGATCGGTTTGGTGTCCATGGTGGTTCTTGGGGTCGTGGGGTGGATCGGAGCAGCCCAAGTATCAGGCTTCTGATTGATTGCTTCCAATCCATTCTCAAGCAAGCATTGATATGCTTGGCATATGAATGAAGCCCTGATCGACCTGCGCGCCTGGCGCCAGTTCATGGCCGTGGCCGAGGAACTGCACTTCGGCCGCGCCGCGCAACGCCTGCACATGACGCAGCCGCCGGTGACGCAGGCCATCGCGCAACTCGAAAAATCCCTGGGCGTGATGCTGTTCGACCGCACCCGGCGGCGCGTGGCGCTCACGCCGGCGGGCGAAGCGCTGCTGCCCGACGTGCGCGACCTGCTGGCCCGCGCTCAGGCGCTGCCGGCGCGCGCCCGTGCGGCGGCAGCGGGGCAGGTGGGGCGGGTGCGCATCGCCTTCGTATCGACGGTCGGCTTCGAGCGGCTGCCGGCCTGGGTGCGCGAGTTTCGCGTGCTCTGCCCCGAGGTGGCGCTGGAACTGGTCGAGGCGACCGGCGACGTCCAACTAGAGGCCTTTGCGCGCGGCGAGATCGATGCCGGGCTGATGCTGCACTCCCCCGGCGCGGCGCCGCCGGGGCTCGCACGGCTCGCCGTGTCGCAAGAGCCGCTGGTGCTTGCGCTGCCGGAGCGGCATGCGCTGGCGCACGCGCCCAGGCTGCGCATGGCCGAGGTGCTCGCCGAGCCGCTGGTGATTTTCCCGCGCCGCATCGTGCCGTCGCTGCACGACGCGATCTTTGCCCTCTACCACGCGGCAGGGCGGGCGCCGCAACTGGCGCAGGAGGCGATCCAGATGCAGACCATCGTCAACCTGGTCTCCGGCGGCATCGGCGTGGCCTGGGTCCCCGAGAGCGTCACGCAGTTCCGGCGTGCGGGCATCGTGTACCGGCGCGCCGAAGCGTTCGCTCCTGCGGCGCGGCGCCGCGGTGCGCTGGCGCTGCCGGCCTGTGAGACCAGCCTGGTGTGGCCCGGGCAGGCCACGGATCCGTCGCTGGCGCGCTTTGTCGCATTCGTGCGGGAGCGCGGCGCGGTGAGCAACGCCACGGAAGAATGAGCGGGCGTGTGAGGTAGACCTCAGCGCCGCTCCGGCTGCATGTTCGTCTGACGCGCCTTGCGCAGGCGGGCGGGACCGGGCCTTGATGGTGGGTCGAGCGAGTCCGCCAGTTGCGCTTCGAGCCAGGCGGCGAAGGCCTGCACGCGGCGCGACAGGTTGCGCCGGTGCGGGTACACCAGATGCACTGGCAGCGGCTCGGCACGTGCTTCGGGCAGCACCTCGAGCAGTTCACCGGCTGCGAGGTGCTCGCGAACGTCGTAGGCCGGGACCTGGATCAGGCCCAGGCCCGCCAGCGCGAAGGCGATGTAGATGTCGGCGTTATTGGCCGACACCTGGCTGCGCATGCGCAGCGACGTGGTCCTGCCGTCGTCACTCCACTCCCACGGTGCTGCGCGCCCGCTGTTGGGCGATGCATAGTTGACGGCTGTGTGCCGCGGCAGATCGGCGGTCGTGCGCGGCGTGCCGTGGCGTTCGAGGTAGGCCGGGCTCGCGCAGTTGATGAGCGTGAAATGCCCGAGCGGTCGCGCCACCAGGCTGCTGCTGGCCAGCGGCCCCACGCGCAGCGCGCAATCGACGCCTTCGAGCACCAAGTCTATCGCGCGGTCACCGGAGCCCAGTTCCAGCTCGATGCCCGGATGCCGCTCGAAGAAGCCCGGCAGCGCCGGCGCGATCAGCCGCCGCGCGATGCGGCTCGGCAGGTCGACTTTCAGCCGCCCGCTCACCTGGCCGTGGGCTGGCAGAAACTGCTGCTCGATGTCTTCCATGTCGGCCACCAGTTCGCGCGCGCGCTCGAGCATCACCTCGCCGTCGGGCGTGAGGCCGACGCGGCGCGTGGTTCGGTGCAGCAGGCGCGAGCCGAGGCGGGTCTCCAACTGCTGCACGGCTGTGGAGACGGTGGCGCGCGGCAGGCCCAGGCGGTCGGCGGCGCGGGTGAAGCTGCCGGTTTCGGCCACGCGCACGAAAACCTGGAGGAGGTCGATACGGTCCATTGTTTTTGGATTTTCGAACAGTCTAGCCTTGAATGATTGATTTATCTGTGTGCTGGCAATCAATAGAGTCAAGGCTTCCGTAAACCGTCAACACGAGGGGTCACTCCAATGTCCGCACGCACACTCAAGAACAAGGTCGCCGTCATTGCCGGCGGCGGCAAGAATCTGGGCGCTCTCATCGGCCACCTGCTGGTCGACGGGGGAGCCCGCGGTATCGCCGTCCACTACAACAGCGACGCCTCGCGCGCCGATGCCGAAAAAACCGCTGCCGAGCTCAAGGCCAAGGGCGCGGACACGCTGCTGGTGCAGGGAGATCTCTCGGCGGTCGGCAACAACGCGAAGCTGTTCGACCAGGCCGTGAAGCACTTCGGCCAGGTCGACATCGCCGTCAACACCGCGGGCGTGGTCATCAAGAAGCCAATCCTCGACGTGACCGAGGCCGACTATGACAAGAGCTTCGACGCCAATGCCAAGGCAGCCTTCTTCTTCATCCAGCAGGCCGGCCGCACCATGGCCGACGGCGGCAGCATCGTCACGCTGGTCAGCTCGCTGCTGGCGGCCTACACGCCGTTCTACGCGATCTACCCGGCCTCGAAGGCGGCCGTGGAGCACTACACCCGCGCCGCCTCCAAGGAGTTCGGCGAGCGCGGCATCTCGGTCAACGCCATCGGCCCCGGGCCCATGGACACGCCGTTCTTCTACGGGCAGGAAAGCCAGGAGGCCGTCGCCTACCACAGCAGCGCCGCGGCGCTGAGCAAGTTCTCGAAGAAGGGCCTGACCGACATCGAGGACATCGCGCCCATCGTGCGCTTCCTGGTCACCGAAGGCTGGTGGATCACCGGCCAGACCATCTTCGCCAACGGCGGCTACACCACGCGCTGATCGGGCAAGATGGCGCCAGAAGGAGCGACGAGATGCATACGATCATGGTGATGGGCGGCGGCTTCGCGTTGCTGGTGGTGTTTCTTCTGGCAGGGCGCCTCATGGGCGACGGCTCCGCGCTCGCGCTGGCCACTGCGGCCAAGTGGTTCATTCCGGCCTGGTTCGTGGGCGCCGGCATCAACATGGCCGTGGGGGTCCTCAAGGCGGGGTACTCGGTGGCCGAGGAATTGCCGATCTTCCTGCTGGTCTTTGCGGTGCCGGCGGCCGTGGCGGCGCTGCTGTGGTGGAGGCTCGGGCGCTGAGGCATTGATTTTTTGTGGAACACCGCGGAGCCGGCTTTGCCGCGCCGCCGGTGTTGCTCCTGAGGGGAGATGCGACACGAGTTGAGCGAAGCCTGGGGAGGGCCACATGCTGCGGGCACAATCTGCGAATGCTCATGTATCCGCAGATCAATCCCATCGCCCTGCAACTCGGGCCGCTGGCCATCCACTGGTACGGCCTGACCTACCTGGCGGGTTTCGCACTGTTCCTGTTCCTGGGCAACCTGCGGCTGCGGCACCAACCCTATGCCTCGATGCCCGAGGGCCGCGCCTGGACCCGCAAGGACGTGGAGGACATCCTGTTTCTCGGAGTGGCAGGCGTCGTGCTGGGCGGGCGGCTGGGCTACTGCTTCTTCTACAAGCCCGGCTACTACGCCACTCATCCGCTGGAGATCTTCTACATCTGGCAGGGCGGCATGAGCTTCCATGGCGGCCTGCTGGGCGTGATCGGATCCATGCTGTGGTTCGCGCATTCGCGCCGCCGGCCCTGGCTGGAGGTGGCGGACTTCGTCGCACCCTGCGTGCCCACCGGGCTGGCGGCCGGGCGTGTCGGCAACTTCATCAACGGCGAACTTTGGGGCCGCTTCTGCGACCCGTCACTGCCCTGGGGCATGGTGTTCCCGCAGAGCGGTTCGATGCTGCCGCGGCACCCATCGCAGATTTACCAGTTCCTGCTGGAGGGCCTGCTGCTGTTCGTGCTGCTGTGGCTTTATGCGCGCAAGGAGCGCCGGCAGGGCCAGGTGGCGGCGGCCTTCCTGGTGGGCTATGGCAGCCTGCGCTTCATCGCCGAATTCTTCCGCGAGCCCGACAGCTTCCTGGGGCTGCTGCCGCTGGGCATGAGCATGGGCCAGTGGCTGTGCCTGCCGATGATCGTGGCGGGCCTGTGGCTCGGTTGGCGCAGCCGCAGGCCGCGCGGCGGTCAGGGTAGAACGGACGCACTCCAGCCGTAGTTGAACCAAGGCGCGCCCTGCGGAAGCGCCGCGTGCGGCGTCTGCTGCGCCTCGCCATCTCAGGCCGGCGCGTCGGCCCGCAGGTGATACAGGCACTCCCTCGCTTGCGTAGCTCGGCGATCTCGCCATAATTACCAATAATTATGGGAAATAATGGCGCTTCTGCCTTCACGGACCTGGCAGTCCACCGCGTGCCGGGCGGGGAGCCCCATTGCACGCGCGGCCGGGGCCGGGCTGGAGGCCGTTGATGCGCGTGGTGTCCAAATCCCTGCATGCCGAAGTCGCCGCCACGCTGCGCGAGCAGATCTTCGGCGGCCTGATTCCGCCAGGCAGTTTTCTGGATGAGGCCGCGCTGTGCGAGCGGCTGGCGATCTCGCGCACGCCACTGCGCGAGGCCTTGAAGGTGCTCACCGCCGAAGGGCTGTTGCGGCACGAGCCGCGCAGGGGCTGCTTCGTCAACGAGGTGACCGAGCGCGACCTGGACGAGATATTCCCCGTGATCGCGCTGCTGGAGGGCCGCTGCGCGCAGGAGGCGGCCGGCCATGCCACCGACGCCGACATCGCAGTGCTGGAAGTGCTGCACGAACGGCTGCAGCGCCACGCCAAGGCGCAGCGCATCCAGGACTACTATGAGGCCAATCTGGCCATCCACGAAGCCATCATCACCCTGGCCGGCAACCGTTGGCTGGCCCAGGTGATCGGCGACCTGCGCAAGATCATGAAGCTCGCGCGGCTGCAGCAACTGCATGCTCCAGGGCGGCTGGAGCAGAGCCTGGCCGAGCATCTGGCCATATTCGCCGCGATCAAGGCACGCGACGGACAGGGGGCCGATGCCGCCATGCGCACCCATCTCACGCGCCAGCGCGAGGCCCTGCGCGAGGTCGCCCGGCAGCAGAGGATCGCGAGGATTGCGTCATGAGTTCCCGCCCGGCTTCCATGAAGGCAGCCCGTAGCGCGGCAGGCGGCACGGAGGTACCCGATGAACACCACTGACTGGATTGCCCGCCTGCGCCCGGCGGCCCGCCTGCAGGGCGAACTGCTCGTTGCCCCCGAGGCCCCCGCGGCCGCCGGCCGGCGGCCGCGAAGCACGCATGAGCGGCTGCAGGCCACGCTGCGGCGCCGGGACGGCGAGGCCATGTCGCCCCGCGCCCTGCGCAAGGTGCAGGCCATGCTGCAGGCCGTGGCCGATCCGCATGCCAGCGAGGTCGAAGGCGGCCGCCATGCGGCCGCCTTTGCCGACTGGTACGCAGCGGCGGCACCCGAGGAGCGTCGCGATGGGTGGCTGCTGATGAGTGAGCAGTTCGCCCCCGATGCGGCCAAGGTCCAGGCCGCGGGCCAGGGCTACGAGACCGCGGCCGGTTCCCCGGAGGCAGGGCAGGCCGAAATCCGGTTGCGCCGCGCGCTGGTGTCGCCGCGCACACGGCTGCTGCAACGCTTCTCGGTGCCGCCCGAGGGCATGCGCTTCCTGGTCGATCTGCGCGCCGAACTGCTGCCGCACCTGCGCGGCGACAAGCGCCTTGCCACGCTGGATGCCGAGCTGGAACACCTGTTCTCCACCTGGTTCGACGTCGCT
>NZ_JAELTO010000082.1 GCF_016428875.1 Xylophilus sp. ASV27 | reverse complement strand
TCAGCAGCGCCTTGCAGCAGCACTTCTCGCTTCGCGTCGTTTTTAGTAGAGCCTCGAATTATATACCGCTTTTCGCAGAACCGCTAGATTCATCCCAAATTTCTTCAGAACCAACCAGCCGACAATTTAACTCCCCACCTACCCCGCCACCGCAAGACCTCTCAGAGGCCGCTCTCGGTAGTGAAGCCAGCAAGTATAGCAGAGCAACCTCGCCGGCAACAAGCCATGAGCGAAAAAATTTTGCTGCCTCGAGGTTCGTCGTTCTCCGGCCTCGCCAAGGGGGCGCTGGCGTCAGGTCCCGATAATTCCCTGCATGGCACTCATCACACTATTGGATGCGCAACTGGCTTTCGGCCATGTCGCGCTGCTCGACCACGCTGGCTTCTCGCTGGAGGCAGGCGAGCGGATCGGGCTTATCGGCCGCAACGGCGCCGGCAAGTCGTCGCTGCTCAAGATCATTGGAGGGCTGGAGAAGCCCGATGACGGACTGCTGCAGGTGCAGCAGGGCACGCGCATCGCCTATGTAGCGCAAGAGCCCGTCCTGGATGCGGGTGCCACGGTTTTCGAGGCGGCCAGTGCGGGTATCGCACCGGCGATTGCTGCCCGGGAGCGCTACCTGGCCGGCGGGGAGGGAGAGGACCTGGATGCGCTGCAGACGCAGATCGAGGCGCTGGACGCCTGGAATTGGGAGCAGCGGGTGGAGGAAACACTGGCCCGCCTGCACCTGGAGCCGGGTGCCATGGTCGGCGCATTGTCCGGGGGCACGCGCAAGCGCGTTGCGCTGGCGCAGGCGCTGGTGGCCAAGCCGGGCGTACTGCTGCTCGACGAGCCGACCAACCATCTGGACCTGGACTCGATCGAATGGCTGGAGGCGTTGCTGACGGACTTCAAGGGCAGCGTGATCACCATCACCCACGACCGGACCTTCCTGGACCGCGTGGCCACGCGCATCGTCGAGCTCGATCGGGGCCAGTTGCGCTCCTACCCGGGCAACTTTGCCGCCTACCTGTCCCAGAAGGAAGAGCAACTGGCGCAGGAGGAGGTGATACAGGCCAAGGCCGACAAACTGCTGGCACAGGAGGAGGTCTGGATACGCAAGGGCGTGGAGGCGCGCCGGACGCGCAGCCAAAGCCGCATCGGCCGCCTGGAGCGGCTGCGAGCCCATCGCGCGGCGCGGCGCGAAGCCCTGGGCAGTGTGAAGCTGGACGTGGCCTCAGGCCTGCCGACCGGCAAGATCGTGGCCGAGCTGACCGAGGTGAGCAAGGCATTCGGGCCCAAGACGGTGGTGCGCGGCTTCACGGGCACCATCCTGCGCGGCGACAAGGTGGGGGTGATCGGCCCCAACGGCGCGGGCAAGACGACGCTGCTCAAGCTGATCCTCGGCCAACTGCAGCCCGACAGCGGCAAGGTCCGCCAGGGAGCCAATCTGCAGGTCGCCTATTTCGACCAGATGCGCCAGGCACTGGACCTGGATGCGACGCTGGAGGACTTCATCAGCCCTGGCAGCGAGTGGATCGAGATCGGCAACCAGCGCAAGCATGTCAAGAGCTACCTGAGCGATTTTCTTTTTTCACCCGCCCGTGCGGCGTCTCCGGTGCGCTCGCTGTCGGGCGGCGAGCGCAACCGCCTGCTGCTCGCGCGCCTGTTCGCGCGGCCGGCGAACGTGCTGGTGCTCGACGAGCCGACCAACGATCTCGATATCGACACGCTGGAACTGCTGGAGGATTTGCTGCAGCAGTACGACGGCACGGTGTTCCTGGTGAGCCACGACCGCGCGTTCCTCGACAACGTCGTCACCAGCACCCTGGTGGCAGAAGGCGAGGGCCTCTGGCGCGAATATGAAGGCAGCGTGGAAGACTGGCTGACGCAGTCGCGACGCGCGCGTGAACTGGCACGGCGCGCCGAGGCGCCCCAACCCAAGGCGGCTGCCCCGGCTGCGGCGGCAGCACCGCCGCCCGCGGCCGCCCCTGCCGCACGACGCAAGCTGAGCTACAAGGACCAGCGCGAGCTCGACGCCCTGCCGCAGCAGATCGCCGCGCTGGAGGCCGAGCAGGCCTCGATTGCCGGACAGCTGTCGGACGGCCGCCTATACGGCACCGACCCGCAGCGCGCGGCGGCCCTCAGCGCGCGCAATGCCGAGATAGACGATCTATTGATGCAGGCCCTCGAACGCTGGACGGCGCTGTCGGCCTGAGGGCCGTCCTCGGACAGGGCTGCGTCCGACAGACGAGGCCCCATGGATCGATAGAGTTCTGCGCACCCTCCGCGCTCGATCGAGAAAGCCGCCCATGCCTGCCTGCGCTGCCGCGCCCCCACGCCATGCCGCCCTGTGCCACCGGGCCGCCCGCCTGCTCGGCATCCTCTTCACAGCCATGTTCCTGGCAGCCTGCGGCAGCCTGCCGCCCAATGTGGGCCGGCTGGAATCCAGGGCACTGCAGGATCCGGCCGGCACCCGGCTGTTCCAGGGCATCGCAGCGCTGATGCCGCAGCCCAGCACCGCACGCAACGACACCGGCCTGCGCCTGCTGGGCAATTCGGAGGACGCCTATGGCAGCCGCCTGGCCCTGATACAGGCGGCCGAGAAAACGCTGGACCTGCAGTACTACAGCATCCACTACGACAGCTCCACGGAAGAGTTGCTGCAGCGCCTGCAAGCGGCCGCCGCACGCGGCGTGCGCATCCGCATCCTGGTGGACGACTTCAATACCGCGGGCGACAACGCCGAGGTCCTGCGGTTGGACCAGGTCCCTGGCATTCAGGTACGGCTGTTCAATCCGCTGTTCGGCCCGCGGGCATCGCAGGCCGGGCGCATCCTCAGTTCGCTGTTCGACTTCAACCGCATTCAACAGCGGATGCACAACAAGGTCTTCATCGCCGACAACGCGCTGGCGGTCGCCGGCGGCCGCAACCTCGGCAACGAATACTTCGGGCAGGGGTCGGACAGCAACTTCCTGGACCTGGACTTGCTGATCGCCGGCCGGCTCGTGCGAGATCTGTCGCGCAGCTTCGACCGCTACTGGAACGACGATCTCGCCTACCCGGTCGCCTCGCTGCTGACCCGCGCCGAGCGCGAGCAATGGGGCGCAGCACAGGCGCAACCGCCCCCCTCAACAACTACGGACGACGCCACCCAAGCGCCTGCGCAAGCGCCAAGGCCGGTGCCCGGGGCGCGCGACGTGGCGCGCGACATCCTGCAGGGCCGGATGCCGCTGGTGTGGGCGCCAGCCCTCCTGCTGGCCGACAAGCCGACCAAGATCGACTCGGACGATCCGGACGATCCCGAGACGACGGTGGTGGACGACCTGCTGCACCTGCTGGGCCGCGCCCGACGCGATCTGCTGATCGTGTCGCCCTACTTCGTGCCCGGCGACGCCATGATGAAGACCTTCAGCGCACTGCGCACGCGTGGCGCGCGCGTGCGGGTGCTGACCAACTCGCTGGCCTCCAACGATGCGCCGCTCGCGCATGCGGGCTACGCCCGGCACCGCAAGGCCTTGCTGCGCCTGGGCGTGGAACTGTATGAACTGCGATCCCAAGGAGACACGCGGCGCCGGCTGTTCGGCTCCACGCCGCAGTCGCGCGCCAGCCTGCACTCCAAGGCCCTGGTAATGGACGGCCGGCTGCTGGTGGTGGGCTCGATGAACCTCGACCGCCGATCGGCGCTGCAGAACACGGAACTGGGCATCGTCGTGCAGAGCCGCGCGCTCGCGGCCGAACTGAGCGGCTACCTGGAAGAGACCCTGGACGACTGCTACCGGGTCGAGGTGACGGAGGACGGCCGCCTGCGCTGGCATGCGCCGCCCGATGCCGCGCACCCTAAAGGCCAGGTCTATGACAGCGAGCCCGAGGCCAGCACCGGCCTCAAGCTGATGCTGGACCTGGTGGGCCCGTTCGCACCGGACGAAATGCTCTGAGCCCGGCCGGGCTGCGCAGGGCCGCGCCGTTCGGTCGATCGCGCTGCGGCGCGCCGATGGCGGGCATCGCACGCGCCCACAGGCGCCTTGCCAGGGCTACTCCGCTTCGATGCCCGCGGCCTTCACGATGCGGCCCCACTTCTGCGACTCGTCCGACTGGAACCTGGCCAGTTCTTCCGGCGTGGTGGTGAAGACCTCCGTGCCGGTGGACTCGTAGAAGGCCGCGCGGGCGCTGTCGCTGTGGGCGGCCTTGACCAGCAGTTCATTCAGGCGCTTGAGCACGGCAGGCGGCGTATTGGCCGGCGCATAGGCCGCAAACCAGTAGCCCATCTCATAGCCGGGCACACCGGCTTCGGCGATGGTCGGCACATCGGGCGCGAGCGGCGAGCGCTTGGCGCTGGACATGCCCAGGGCCCGCAGCTTGCCGGCCTTCACCTGCGGCAGGCCCGTGGCCGTGTCGGTGATCATCATCTGGATCTGGTTGCCCAGCAGGTCCGTCACGGCCAGCGGGTTGCTCTTGTAGGGCACGTGCAGCAACTGGATGCCCGCCATCTGCTGCAGCAGTTCGCCCGCCATGCGGCTGGAGGAACTGCCGCTGCCAAAGCTGAGCTTGCCCGGCTCCTTCTTGGCCAGCGCGATGAATTCGCCCACCGATTTGACCGGCAGCGCCGGGTTGACCACCATGATCTGGCCGCCCTTGCCCAGGCCGGTGATCGGGCTGAAGTCCTTCACCGGGTCGTAGGGCAGCTTCTTGAACAGGTGCTCATTGGCTGCATGCGTGGTGTTGGTGGTGATCAGCACGGTGTAGCCGTCGGCCGGCGCGCGTGCCACGTTCTGCGAGGCGATGAAGCCGCTGGCGCCGCCCTTGTTGTCGACCACCACCGATTGACCGGACTCCGCCGCCACCACCTGCCCGATGGCGCGCGCGATCTGGTCCGTGGCGCTGCCCGCGGCAAAAGGCACGACGAAGGTGATCGGCCTGGCCGGGAAGGTCTGGGCCAGCGCCGGGGCCGCGATCAGTGCGGCGGTCACGCCCAGCAGCGCCTGTCGGCGCAGGAAGGAAAAGCGGGAAAGCATGGGGAGTCTCCTGTTGTGATGGAAAGCGAAGGGTTCAGGCCCGGCCCGCCAGCAGCCGATGCAGCGGCGCGGGCACCTGCAGCCGCATGTCGAGCAGATGAAAGGACAGCGACTTGCCGTGCGTATCGAGGTTGCGCGCATCGTTCACGCCACCGTCCAGCACCCCGTCGAGCACGAAGTTCATCGCGGACAGCCGTGGCAGCAGGTAGCGCCGCACCGCCTGCGGCTGGCGGTGGGAGAAGTGCCGCGCCACCGCCTCGGCCGTGATCTGCTCGACCAGCAGAGGATAGAGCTCCGGGTGCCAGGCGATCAGGCTGATGCTGGAGCGGTCGCCCTTGTCGCCGGTGCGGCCGTGCGCGGCGCGGCGCAGGGGCACGGCCGGTTGCGCGGTCTGCGTCACGCCGCGCCTCCTTCGGGCAGCAGTTGGAAGCCGGTGGCCACGGCGCTGCGCGGCACCAGGCAGGACAGCGTGGCCAGGCGCGGCGTGAGCGCCGTGCGCACGCCGCCACCGCCCGCCGGACCACAGGTGTAGAGCGCCGTCACCTCGCGCCCCAGGTGTTCGGCCTGGGCGCGGTCGGCGTGGATGGCGGCGATGCGCAGGCGCACGTCGCGGGCGTCGCCCGGCGGCGTGGCGCGCAGCAGGCGGCCGGCGTCGTCCCCCAGGATGCTCAGCACGCCGATCAGGTCGATGCGCAGGTCCAGCGCCGGCAGGCGCCGCCGCAGCACCTGGGCCGCCAGCCGTGCGCGCGCCTCGGCGCCGGGGCCGGCGTAGGAGATCTCGCCCTCGGCCAGCCAGCCGCCTTCATGGCAGACGTTCACCTTGAGCATGGCCGGGCGCGCATGGCCCCGCACGCCCCGCAGCCGCACCCGGTCCGGGCCGACGGCCTGCACCGTCGCCTGGCCGATGTCGGCGGTGACGTCGGGCGTGAGGTAGGCGGCGGGGTCGTGCACTTCGTACAGGAGCTGCTCGGTGACGCTGGCCGTCGACACCAGGCCCCCGGTGCCGCGCGCCTTGCCGACGATGCAGCCGCCGTCGGCATCCATCTCGACGATGGGAAAGCCCACGGCATGCAGATCCGGCACGTCCTTGTAGCCCGGGTCGGCAAAGTAGCCGCCGCAGACCTGGGCGCCGCACTCGAGCAGGTGGCCCGCCATGGTGGCGCGCGCCAGCCGGTGCCAGTCGTCGTGGGCCCAGCCGAAATGCGCGAGCGCCGGTCCCACCGCCAGCGAAGGATCGGCCACGCGGCCGGCCACCACGATCTGCGCGCCTGCCACAAGCGCGGCGGCGATCGGCTCGGCGCCGACATAGGCGTTGGCGCTGACGATGCGCAGGCTCTCGAGCTGTGCGCCAAGCGCCTCGCGCAGCACGGCGCGGTGCTCCGGCCCCGACAGATCGTCGCCATGGACGATGGCGATGCGGGGCGCCGCCAGGCCCAGCTCGGCCGCCATGCGGGCGATCTGGCGCGCAGCGCCCGGCGGGTTGGCGGCACCGAAGTTGCTCACGATGCGGATGCCGTGCGCTAGGCAGCGCGCCAGCACCGGCCGGAGCATGGCATCGAGCAAGGGCTCGCAGCCCTGCGCCGGATCGGCGCGGCGGCGCAACTGGGCCAGTGCCAGCGTGCGCTCCGCCAGGGTCTCGAACATGAGGAAAGCAGAGGCCCGCGGATCCGCCAGGGCGGCCAGGCGCTCGATCAGCGAATCGACCACCGGCCCGGCGGCGTCCACCCGGTCGCCGGAGAAGCCGGCGGCACAGCCGATCAGTAAGGGGGCGGAGGAAGGAGTCATCACTGCGGAGCCATGAAAGTGGCGCGACTGTATGCTGCGCGCCATGATCCGTGAAATCGAAAGTCTGGATCAATTGATCTGGATGTCAAATCAATGACCGACGCGCTGCCCGCCTTGTCCACACGCCAGTTGCGCGCCTTCCTGGTGCTGGCCGAAATGCGCCACTTCACGCGTGCGGCACAGGCCTGCCACCTGTCGCAGCCCGCCTTCAGCGCGCTGATACGGACGCTGGAGGACACGCTGGGCACGCGCCTGTTCGATCGCGGCACGCGCAGCGTGCAGCTCACGCCCGAAGGCGCGGTGTTCGAGCCCGCGGTGCGCCAGTGGCTCGACGACCTGGCCGCCGCCGTGGGAGACCTGCACGACCATGCGGGCCGGCGCAAGGGCCGGGTCCACGTGGCGGCGCTGCCCTCGCTCGCCGCAGGCTGGCTGCCCGGGATCTTCCGGCGCTTTCGCGAAGCCTGGCCCGGCATCGAGCTGCGCCTGACCGACGCGCTGTCCGACGCCTGCATCGAGCAGGTGCAGAGCGGCCGCGCGGACTTCGCGCTGGCCTCCAGCGGCGCCGGCCCGGCCGCGCGCGCCCTGCAGGCAGAGGTGCTGTGCGAGGACGGCTTCCACCTGGTCTGCGCACGGGACCACCCGCTGGCGCAGTCGGCCAAGGCGCCCACGCTGCGCAAGCTGGCCGACTACCCGTTCGTGCATCTGGCGCGCAACAGCAGCGTGCGACAGGCGCTGGACGCGGCGCTGCATCCGCTGCAGATGGACACCGTGCTGGAGGTGGAACACCTGGCCACCGTCGCCGGCATGGTGGAGGCCGGCCTGGGCATCAGCGTGGTGCCCACGCTGACCCTTTTCCACTTCGAGCGCGCCACGCTGGCCACGCGGCCGCTCAGGATCGCGGGGCTGCGGCGCCGGGTCTATGTGCTGCGGCGGCGCGATGCCCCGCTGTCGGTGGCCGCGCAGGCGCTGCACGACCTGGTGGTGCCGGAGCTGCGCTCGCAGGTGCCCCTGCTGGAAAAATCAAAATAGATAGCATGAAGCCCAGGAAATATCTGGGCTTCAAGCACTTTTCTTCAAAATTTTCGCCCAGGGCGGCGCTGAATGAGTCCCCGCGCTGGCGCGCGCCCTGATTTGGGCGGGAGGCAAGGCGCAAACCGCAGCCATGGCCGCCGCCATGGCGAGGATTTGCAAGGCCGCAGACCGCCCACGGCAGGGAGGCGCGACACGCGGGGGACTTGTTCAGCGTTGCCCTAGATCCGGTGGTGCACCCGGTCCGGCGCATGCAGCCGCGCCATGAGCGCGGGCGCGATCTGGTCCAGCGGCAGGACCTCGTCGGCGGCGCCGTGGGCGATGGCTTCGCGCGGCATGCCGAAGACGATGCAACTGGCCTCGTCCTGCACGTAGTTGTAGCTGCCGGCGTCCTTCATCTCGCGCATGGCGCGGGCGCCGTCGGCCCCCATGCCGGTCAGCATGATGCCGTAGGCATTGCGGCCGACGACGGCGGCCGCGGAGCGGAACAGCACCTCGACCGAGGGCTTGTGCCGGTTCACCGGCTCGCCGTCCTCGACCACGGCGACATAGTTGGCGCCGCTGCGACCGACGCTGAAATGCCGGCCGCCCGGCGCGATGTAGGCATGGCCGGGCAGGATGCGCTCGCCGTGCGCCGCCTCTTTGACGGTGATGCGGCACAGCGTGTTGAGGCGCGCGGCGAAGCTCGTGGTGAAGCCCGGCGGCATGTGCTGGGTGATGACGATGCCCGGGCAGTCGGCGGGCAGCGGCACCAGGATCTGCCGGATCGCCTCGGTGCCGCCGGTGGAGGCGCCGATGAAGATCAGCTTCTCGGTGGAGACGCGGCCGAGCAGCGCGCCGGAGGACGGCGCCGCCGGCGCAGGCGCGCTGCCGGCCACGGCGGGCGCGGCGGCGGGCGCCCGGCGGATCTGCGCCTTGGCGGCGATGCGGATCTTCTCGACGATCTGCGCCGCGAGCTCGCTCAGGCCGTTGGCCACGCCCACGCGCGGCTTGGCGACGAAGTCGATGGCGCCCAGCTCCAGCGCGCGCAGCGTGACGTCGGCGCCGCGCTCGGTCAGGGTGGAGATCATGACCACCGGCATCGGCCGCAGTCGCATCAGCCGGGCGAGGAAGTCGATGCCATCCATGCGCGGCATTTCCACGTCCAGCGTGATGACGTCGGGGTTGCGCTCACGGATCATCTCGCGCGCGATCAGCGGGTCGTTGGCCGTGCCGATGCACTCCATGTCGGGCTGGCGGTTGATGATCTCCGCCAGCAGGCTGCGCACCAGCGCCGAATCGTCCACCACGATGACGCGAATCTTCTTCATTGCTCGTCTCTTCTTTCCGATCGGGTTGCGTGTCCTGGCACACGGTTTCTCAAAACAGGTCCACGGAGCCGCCAGCGGTGGCCTGCACCACGGCGGCCACGTTACCGCGCCGCTCCTGCGAAAGCAGCGACTCCGGATGGGTGTGCGCCAGGCGCTTGACCATGGCCTTGCCGGTCACCGGGAAGAAGCACACCTTGCGCGGATGGATGTCCAGCACGTCCTCCGAGAGGATGGGAATGCGCTCGGTGCGCAGGTAGTCCTTCACGAAAGCCGTGTTGCGCTCGCCCACGTTCATGGTGGTGAAGCCGGCCATCACCTGGGCGCCGCCGAAGATCTTGGCCTGCAGGCTCTCGCGCCGCGCGCCGGCCTTCAGCATCTCGTTGATCAGCAGCTCCATGGCGTAGGAGCCGTAGCGGCCGCCGGCATCGGCGGCATCGCTCTCGGGCAGCATGAAATGGTTCATGCCGCCCAGGCCGGCGCGGCTGTCCCAGAGACAGGCGGCGATGCAGGAGCCAAGCACGGTCATGATGACCAGCTCCTGGCCCGAGACGAAGTACTCGCCCGGCAGCACCTTGACCGCGTTGTACTGGAAGTGGTGGTCGAAGTAGAAGAACGACGCCTCGCTGGGCCGGCGCGCCGTGGCCTTGAGCACCTCGAGCGATGACTGGCGCGACGGCGGCGCCGCCGCGGGCGAGCGGGCCAGGGTTTCAGCAGCGCTCATAGACCGTCTTTCCGCGCAAGATGAACAGATCACGCGATTCGCTGAAATTCTCGGCATGGCCGACGAACAGCATGCCGCCGGGCTTCATGACGCGATGGATCCGCTCCAATACGCGGCGCTGGGTGGCGGCGTCGAAGTAGATCATCACGTTGCGGCAGAACACGACGTCGAAGGGTTCGCGGAACGGCCAATCGTCCCGGACCAGGTTGACGCTCAGAAATTCGATGCAGCGGCGCAGCTCGGGCTTGACCCGCACCAGTCCGGCGTTGGACGCCTTGCCACGCAGGAAGAAGCGCTGCTGGCGCTCGGGCGACAGGCCCTTGAGCGCCTCCAGCCGGTAGATGCCGCGCTCGGCCTGCGCCAGCACCTTGGAGTCGATGTCGCTCGCCGTCAGCTTGAAGGCGGCGTGCGGCCCGAGCGCCTCGAAGGCGGTCATGACGATCGAGTACGGCTCCTCGCCGGTCGAGGCCGCGCTGCACCACACGCGCCAGTGCGTGCCCGCAGGACGCGAGGTCAGGTGCCGCGCGAGGATCTCGAAGTGGTGCTGCTCGCGGAAGAAGGCGGTCAGGTTGGTGGTGAGCGCGTTGACGAACTCCTGCCACTCGGCGCTGCCAGCGCCGTCCGGTGACTCCAGCCAGTGCAGGTAGTCATGGAAGCTGGAGTGGCCGGTCTCGCGCAGCCGGCGCGACAGCCGGCTGTAGACCATGGCATGTTTGCCCTCGTGCAGGCTGATGCCGGCGCGCTGGTGGATCAGCGAGCGCACCCGCTGGAAGTCGGATTCGGTCCAGGCGAACTCGCGCGCGCCGGCGACAAGCGCCATGGCCGCGGCGCTGTCGCGCGAGAGGTTGGCCGAGTTCAACACGGACGCGCGGGCGCTCGGACAGCCTCAGGCCGCCACGGCGGTGGGGGCGACCAGACCCATGTCCACGCCGGACATGAGCTTCTCGATGTCCAGCAGGATCAGCATGCGCTCGGCCACCGAGCCCAGGCCCAGGATGCAGCCGTTGTCGATCACGCTCTCGATCTCGGGCGCGGCCTTGATGTTGTCGGGCAGGAGCTCGAGCACATCGCTGACCGAATCGACCACGATGCCCACCACGCGGTTGCGCAGGTTCAGGATGATGACGACGGTGAAGCTGTTGTAGTCGGCATTGGCGCAGTTGAACTTCAGCCGCATGTCGACGATGGGCACGATGGTGCCGCGCAGGTTGACCACGCCCTTGATGAACTCCGGCGCGTTGGCGATGCGGGTCGGCGGTTCGTAGCCGCGTATTTCCTGCACCTTCAGGATGTCGATGCCGTACTCCTCCTGGTCCAGCCGGAAGGTGAGGTATTCCCGCGCACCGGTGGCCGTGCTCTGGTCGATCTTTCCCATGACGCTCATGTCCATGCTCCTTGATTGCGTTGCCGCATCTTCACGTGTGTATTCCATTGCCCCAGGCCCCAAGGCCAGAAATGGCGGCTGAGCCGTCCACGCGCAGACATCCGCGGAACCGGCTTCGCCGGGCCGCTGGATGTGCCCCCCTTCGCGCAGCGGAAGGGGGGTTGGCGGAGCCGCGAAGCGCGCAGCCTGGGGGGATATTCCATGGCTTTAATGCCGAGCGCGCCGTACCAGCCCGCTGGTGTCCAGGATCAGCGCGACCTTGCCGTCGCCGAGAATGGTCGCGCCCGAGATGTTGGGCACCCTGCGGTAATTGGATTCGAGGTTCTTCACCACCACCTGGTGCTGGCCGAGCAGTTCGTCCACCAGCAGCGAAACGCGGCTGCCGTCGGACTCGACCACCACCATGATGGTGCCCTCTTGCTCGTCCGGCGCGCGCGGGACGTTGAAAATCTTGTCCAGCGCCACCACCGGCATGTAGTCGTCGCGCACCTTGACCAGTTGCGAGCCCTGGGCGATGGTGTTGAGCGAGGCCGCGTCCACCTGGAAGGACTCGATCACCGAGGACAGCGGCAGGATGTAGACCTCGCTGCCCACGCGCACCGACATGCCGTCCATGATGGCCAGCGTGAGCGGCAGCCGCACCGAGACCTTCATGCCGTAGCCTTCGGCCGAATCGATCTCGACCGTGCCGCCCAGGGCGGTGATGTTCTTCTTGACCACGTCCATGCCGACACCGCGGCCGGACACGTCGGTCACCTGCTCGGCCGTGGAGAAGCCCGGCGCGAAGATCAGGCCCCAGACTTCCGCGTCCGTCATCTGGTCGGACACGTCCAGCCCTCGCTCGCGTGCCTTGGCCAGCAGTTTCGGGCGCGACAGGCCGCGGCCGTCGTCGCGCACCTCGATCACGATGGAGCCGCCCTGGTGCGAGGCCGACAGCGTGATCGTGCCATGCTCGGACTTGCCGTTGGCCAGACGCTCGGCCGGCAGCTCGATGCCGTGGTCGCAGCTGTTGCGCACCAGATGGGTCAGCGGGTCGGTGATCTTCTCCACCAGGCTCTTGTCCAGTTCGGTGGCCTCGCCCTGCGTGACCAGCTCGACCTTCTTGCCCAGCTTGCCGGTCAGGTCGCGCATCATGCGCGGGAAGCGGCTGAACACCATGGACATCGGGATCATGCGGATCGACATCACCGATTCCTGCAGATCGCGCGTGTTGCGGTCCAGGTCGGACAGGCCGCTGAGCAGTTGCTGGTGCAGCGCCGGATCGAGTCCCTGGCTGTTCTGCGCCAGCATGGCCTGGGTGATCACCAGTTCGCCGACCAGGTTGATGAGCTGGTCGACCTTGCTGACGGCGACACGGATGGTGGTGGATTCCAGCGCCTGTCCCGCCGGGCTGGCTGCAGCCGCCGCCTTGGCCGCCGCGCGCGGGGCCGCGCCGCTGCCGTGCGTGTCGTCGGATGTGGCGCTACCGTTGGGCTGGTGTGCGCTCGGGTCCCCGCTGGGGGCGCCGGGAGCGCCGGCAAAAAGGCCGAAGGAGGCGATCGGCGAGCCGGGCGCGTCATGGAAAAAGCCGAACGGCGCCTTGGCGGCGGCGGCGGCTTCGAGCAGGTCGGGGTCCGGCTCGCCGGCGCCGGGCAGGTGGTCCGGCGCCGGCGCGGCGGCCCCGCGCGGAGTGATCGCCACCCGCTCCTTGGCCACGTGGAACGCGAACAGGTCCAGCAGATCGTCGTCGCTGGAGGTGGTGTCGACCGCGAACACGCGGGTGTCGTCACGGTCGCTGGGCAGTGGCTCGATGCTGCCCAGGCCGGGGATGTCCCGGAACAGCTCGCGCAGGGTGTCGGCCTGCTCGGGCCGCTCCAGCGGACCGATGCGGATCTCCAGCGCGCGGCTGCCATCGGCGGCCGGTGCCGCCGCAGCCGGGGCTGGTGCGGCCACGGGGGCGGGAGCAGGGGCGGGCGCGGGTGCGGCCACGGGGGCGGGGGCCGGAACAGGCACGGGCGTGGCGAGCGCCGACGCCGGAGCGGGCACCTCGCCCGCCGCCAGGGCGGCGATGCGCCGCACCAGCTCGGAGGTGTCGAGCGCGTCGCCCGCGCCGCCGGCCTGGTGGCGGGCCAGCAGGCTGCGCGAGGCGTCGGCGGACTCGAGCAGCACATCGACCATGGCCGGCACCGGCTGCAGCTCATGGCGGCGCAGGCGGTCCAGCAGCGACTCCATGTGGTGGGTCAGCTCGGCCACGTCGGAGAAGCCGAAAGTGGCGGCGCCGCCCTTGATCGAGTGTGCGCAGCGGAAGATGCCGTTCAACTCCTCGTCGTCGGCCTGTTGCAGGTCCAGGTCGAGCAGCATGTGCTCCATCTGGTCCAGGTTCTCGCTCGCCTCTTCGAAGAAGATCTCGTAGAACTGGCTGAGGTCGAAGTCTGCGCCGCCGCTGCTGGACTGCTGGTGAAGTTCAGCCATGGCGGACTCCGGGGGTGTGCGTGGTGTGCATGCGGGAGGAATGAAGAAGGTGTCGCATCCTCAGCGGGTGACCTTCTGGATGACTTCTATCAGGCGGTTCGGGTCGAACGGCTTGACCAGCCAGCCGGTGGCGCCTGCGGCGCGGCCGGCCTGCTTCATCTGGTCACTGGATTCGGTGGTGAGGATCAGGATGGGGGTTGTCTTGAACTTGGGGCTTTCGCGCAGCAGCCGGGTCAGGCCGATGCCGTCGAGGCGGGGCATGTTCTGGTCGGCCAGCACCAGATCGACCTTCTCGGTCTGCGCCTTCTCGAACGCGTCCTGCCCGTCCACCGCTTCCACCACGTGGTAACCGGCCCCGGTCAGGGTGAACGACACCATTTTTCGCATGGAGGGGGAATCGTCAACAGCGAGGATCGACAGCATGTGGGGGCTCCAGCTAGCGTTGCTTGGCAAAGGAAGGAATGGGCGTCGTCAGAAAAGCTCGATGGAACCGGCGTCCATCTCGCCCTGCGTCACGGGATTGGGGCGCTCGGGCGCAGGCTGGACATAGGGCGTGGCTTCCTCGCCCTCCTCGCGGCCCATGGTTTCGGCGGCCAGGCGAAAGGCGCAGTTCTGCAGGATGCCGCGGGTGTGGTTGATCAGTTGCGTGGCCATGTCGTGGAACTGCAGCTCGGTCACGGCCTGGCGCAGCGCCTCGCGCGCCTCGTCAAGCAGTCCGTCCAGGCCCGGCTTCAGCGCCACGCCGTCAAGACGCTCATGGGCAAGATCGAAACGCTCAAGGAGGTTCTCGGAGGCGTGATCGAGCAGGCCCTCCAGGCGTTGCAAGTCGTGCATGACCACCAGCAGCGAGTCTTGCACCTCGGCAACCACCATCAACGGCAGCTGTACGGCTGGACCGTCCTGGCTTGCGAGCGTCTGTTGCATCGTTTCTCCGTCCCTGCGAATCCCTGCAGTCGGGAGCAGTCCCCTGACCTCGGTGCTGCGGCAGCTATTCTGGGCCATGCGAGCCCGGTTCATTCTACATATCGGCACAAAATACTTTGACTTCGCACAAACTTGCACCAGCAATGTAACCGCCCTCGAAGGTCCTCCGTAGCGCCTGTGGCGGCGCCGCGCCACCTATCATTGCGGCCATGTCCGACGAGAGCCCCGCCCCCGCCCTGCGCATCCTGCACCTGGAGGACTCGGCGACCGATCACGCGCTGGTCCGGCGCGCCCTGCAGCGCGGCGGCGTGGCCTTTGAAATAACCCGGGTGGAAACCACCGCCGCGCTGCAGGCGGCCCTGGCTGGCGGCGGTTTCGACGTGGTGCTGGCCGATTACCGCCTGCCCGGCTTCACGGCGGTGGACGCCTGGGAAACGGTGTGCGCGCTGCACCTGGATGTTCCGCCCTTCGTGCTGCTGTCGGGCGCCATCGGCGAGCCGGCGGCGGTGGATGCGATACGGCGCGGCATCAGCGACTACCTGCTCAAGGACGACATGGCCAAGCTGCCGCACGTGATCGCGCGCTCGATCGAGGTGCGGCAGGCGCGGCGCGAGCGCGAGCGCGCCAGCCGCGAGCTGGCAGCCTCCGAGCGCCGGCTGGCGGAGCTGACCGAGCACCTGCAGAGCAGCATCGAGCAGGAGCGCGCGGCGATCGCGCGCGAGATCCACGACGACATCGGCGGCGCGCTGACGGCGGTGAAGTTCGACCTGGCCTGGATCAGCCGGCACACCCAGGACGAGGAGATGGAGCGCCACGCGCAATCCGCGCGCGAGATGCTGCGCCACGCCATCGGCGCGAGCCAGCGCATCATGATGAACCTGCGCCCGCCGATCCTGGACCAGGGCCTGATCGCGGCGCTGCAGTGGCTGGTGGAGAATTTCGAGCGGCGCACCGGCATCCCGGTGCGCCTGCATGCGCCGCCGCGGCGGCCGGCGCTGAGCCCGCAGACCGAACTGGTGGCCTACCGCACCGCCCAGGAAGCCTTGACCAACATCACCAAATACGCCGAGTGCTCCGAAGTGGCGATCGACCTGTCCGACAGCGGCGGCGTGCTGACCCTGGAGGTGGCCGACAACGGCCGCGGCCTGCCGCCCGATGCGCTGGACCAGCCCAAGGCCTTCGGCCTGCGCGGCCTGCACGAACGCGCCAAGACCGTGGGCGGCTGGCTCGACGTGAGCGTGCCGCCCGGCGGCGGCACGGCGCTGGTGCTGTCGGTGCCGCTGGCCGCGCCGGAGGCCGCGCCATGATCCGCGTCATGCTCTGCGACGACCACGCGGTGGTGCGCCGCGGTGTGCGCGACACGCTGTGCGAGGCGGTGGACATCACCGTCACGGCCGAGGCCGGCGGCTACTCCGAACTGCGCGAGGCGCTGCGCAGCGCCGAGTGCGACGTGCTGCTGCTGGACCTGAACATGCCCGGGCGCAGCGGCCTGGAGGTGCTGGCCAGCCTGCGCGAGACGCACCCGGAGATCCGCGTGCTGGTGGTGTCGATGTACCCCGAGGACCAGTACGCGATCCGCTGCCTGCGCGCCGGCGCGCAGGGCTACGTCAACAAGGCCGGCGAGCCGGAGGAGCTGGTGACGGCGGTGCGCACTCTGGCCCAGGGGCGCAAGTACCTGACCGCCGAGGTCGCGCAGATGCTGGCCGACAGCGTGGCGCGCCCGGTGGCCGAGAGCCCGCATGCCGCGCTGTCCGAGCGCGAACTGCAGACGCTGCTGAAGATCGCCTCGGGCCGGCGGCTGTCGGACATCGCCGAGGAACTCACGCTCAGCCCGAAGACCGTCAGCGTCTACCGCACCCGGGTGCTGGAGAAGCTGGGGCTGTCCAACAATGCCGAGCTGACGGTCTACGCGATCCGCAACGGCCTGGTTTAGCTACTATTTTTGCAGCTTGAAGCCCTACAGCAATCTTGACTTCAGATACAAATAAGGCTGAAGTCCACATGATTCCATGGCTTCAAGCTCTCAATAAGATAGCAAAAACCGTCAGCGCACGAACAGCTCGATCACCTTCTGCATCAGCGACAGCAGCGGCTGGTCCAGCATGGGCAGCGTGGCGGCGATGCCGACCATGCCCATGGTCAGCGTGACCGGGAAGCCGATGGCGTAGATGTTCATCTGCGGCGCCACGCGCGAGATGATGCCGAGGGTGAGGTTGACGAACAGCATCAGCCCGATCATGGGCAGCGCGATCCACAGCGCGCTGGCGAACAGCTCCGCGCCCAGCAGGTGCAGCCGCGTGGTGGCCAGCACGTCCAGGAAGCTGCCATCGACCGGAAAGGCCTCGAAACTGCGCACCACCGCCATCAGCAGCGTGAGGTGGCCGTTGACGACGATGAACAGCAGCACCGACATGTTGCCCAGGAAGCGCGAGACCGCGCTGACCTGGCCGTTGCTCATCGGGTCGAAGAAGGCGGCGAAGTTCAGGCCCATCTGCAGCCCGATCAGCTCGCCGGCCAGCTCCACCGCGGCGAACACCAGCCGCACGGCGAAGCCGATCGACAGGCCCACGCCGACCTGCTGCACCACGGCGCCGAGCGCGGCGGGCGAGTTCACGCTGATCACCGGCTGCCCGTCCAGGCTGGCCTGGGCCGCCAGCGCCACCAGGAAGGCCAGGCCGACCTTGGCGCGCATGGGAATGGAGCGCAGCGAGAAGATCGGCGCCACGCTGAACAGCGCCAGCACGCGCAGGAAGGGCCAGAGCAGCGGCGACAGCCAGGCGGCCAGCTGGGCCTCGGAGATCGACAGCATCGGCCGCGCGGCCTGCCTAGGCGACCAGCGTGGGGATCGACTCGATGGTGCGCCGCAGGTAGTCCACCAGCGTGCTCAGCATCCACGGGCCGGCCATGGCGAACACCAGCACCGCGGCCAGCAGCTTGGGCACGAAGGACAGCGTGGACTCGCTGATCTGGGTGATGGCCTGGAAGATGCTGACCACCAGCCCCACCACCATCACCGTGCCCAGCAGGGGCATGGACACGGTCAGCATCAGCACCAGGGCTTCCTGGCCCGCGGTGAGAACGGTTTGCGGATTCATGGCATGCGGCCTTCCGGGGTCATGTTGCAAAACTCGCCGCCAGCGAGCCGATCAGCAGGTTCCAGCCGTCGGCCAGCACGAACAGCATCAGCTTGAAGGGCAGCGCCACCAGCACCGGCGACAGCATCATCATGCCCAGCGACATCAGCACGCTGGCCACGACGATGTCGATCACCAGGAACGGGATGAAGATCATGAAGCCGATCTGGAAGGCCGACTTCAGCTCGCTGGTGACGAAGGCCGGCACCAGCACGCGAAAGGGCGCGGTTTCGGCGGTGACGGAGGGTTCGAGCCTGGCCAGGCGCGCGAACAGCGCGAAGTCCGACTGGCGCGTCTGCCGGAGCATGAACTGGCGCATCGGCGCCTCGCCGCGCTCAAGCGCCTGCTCGAAGCTGATCTGGTTGGCGCTGTAGGGCTGGTAGGCCTCGGCATAGACCCGGTCCAGCGTCGGGCCCATGACGAACAGCGACAGGAACAGCGACAGCCCGATGACGATCTGGTTGGGCGGCGCCGACTGCGTGCCCATGGCCTGGCGCAGCAGCGAGAGCACGATGACGATGCGGGTGAAGGAGGTCATCATCAGCAACACCGCCGGCAGGAAGGACAGCGCCGTGAAGAACAGCAGCGTCTGGATCGGCACCGAGAAGCTGGTGCCGCCCGCGCCGCTGCCCACCAGCAAGGGCAACTGGCCGTTGGGCACGGCGCCCGCGCCGCTCTGCGCGAACGCGGCCGGCGCCAGCAGCAGGGCCAGCAGCGCGATCGACCATGCCTTACGCATCGAAGCGCTCCGGCAGCGGGGCGGGCAGCCCCTGCGCGCCGCCCGCCTCGCGCGGCGCGGGCACGCTGTGCAGCGTGGTGATGCTCTGCGGCGTGACGCCCAGCACGAGCCAGGTGCGCGCCGATTCCGGCCCGACCTCGACCGTCAGCACCCGCTGCTGCGGCCCCACGGCCAGGGCCGAGACGATGCGCGCGGCCTCCGCGGGCGAGGCTGCGCCCATGCGCATGCCGGTGCGGCGCTGCAGCCACTTGAGGGCCCAGGGCACCATGGCCAGGACCGCGATGAAGAAAACGACGGAAAGCAGCGCCTGGGTCATGCCCTAGCCCTTGCTGACGCGGCGCAGGCGCTCGGAGGGCGTGACCACGTCGGTCAGGCGGATGCCGAACTTGTCGTTGACCACCACCACCTCGCCCTGGGCGATCAGGTAGCCGTTGACCAGCACGTCCATGGGCTCGCCGGCGAGCGCGTCGAGCTCCACCACCGAGCCCTGCGCGAGCTGCAGGATGTACTTGATCGGCACCCGGGTGCGGCCCAGCTCGACCGAGAGCTGGACCGGGATGTCGAGCACGCGGTTGATGTCGCCGTGCGTGTCGCCCGCCGCCGAGGGCGCCGGCGGCGCGCTGCCGGACAGCGGGCCGCCCTGCTCCAGCTCGTCGCGCGAAGGCGCCGCCTTCTGTTCTTCCAGCGCCTCGGCCCAGGCCGACATATCGTCGCCGCCTTCTTTGCCGTCTTCAGAGGACATTCTTATCTCCAATCCAGTTCAGGTCGTTGCCACGCAGGCAATGTTCGATGCGGATCGCGTACTTGCTGTTGTGCGTGCCGTACTGGCACTCGAACATCGGCACGCCGCCGATGGTGGCCTCGATGCGCGGGGCGCGGTCGAGCTCGATGAAATCGCCCACCTTCATCGCCAGCAGTTGTTCGACGGTGGCATCGGCCGTCGCCAGTTCGGCCACCAGGGTCACCTCGGCGGCCTGGATCTCGCGCGACAGCATCTTGACCCAGCGCCGGTCGACCTCGATAGAGTCGCCCTGGGTGGAGGAGAACAGCACGTCGCGGATGGGCTCCAGCGAGGCGTAGGGCAGGCACACGTACACCGAGCCGACGATGTCGCCGATCTCCAGCTGGAACACGGTGGAGACGACGATCTCGCTGGGCGTGGCGATGTTGGCGAACTGCGGCTGCATCTCCGAGCGCTGGTATTCCAGCTCGATCGGGTAGATGCCCTTCCAGGCCTTCTTGTATTCCTCGCAGATGACGTCGACCAGGCGGTTGATGATGCGCTGCTCGGTGGCGGAGAAATCGCGCCCCTCGATACGGGTCTGGAAGCGGCCCAGGCCGCCATAGAGCGTATCCACCACGCCGAACACCAGCGAGGGCTCGCACACGATCAGGCCGCTGCCGCGCAGCGGCCGGATGGCGACGATGTTGAAGTTGGTGGGCACGGCCAGTTCGCGCAGGAAGGCGCTGTAGCGCTGCACCGACACCGTGCCGACCGAGATGTCGGGGTTGCGCCGGATGAAGTTGAACAAGCCCACGCGCAGGTTGCGCGCGAAACGCTCATTGACGATCTCCATCGTCGGCATGCGCCCGCGCACGATGCGCTCCTGGCTGGAGAGGTTGTAGTCGCGGATGGCGCCCGCCTCGGGCACCTCGTCGGCGATCTTCTGGCTCTCGCCGGTCACGCCCTCCAGGAGGGCATCGACTTCTTCCTGGGAGAGAAAAGCCTCGCTCATGGATGGTTCCTCCGATGGCTACTGGATGATGAAGCTCGAGAACAGCACGCCGCGCACCGGGTTGCCCGCCGCGCCGGGGCCCGACCGGCGCCTGCCGCCGCTGTCCTCCGCGCCCGGCGGCGATGGTGACGCCCCGTAGCCCAGCGTCCGGGCGGCCTCCTGCATGATGTCGGCGGCCAGCTTTTCCTTGCCGTCGCGCTGCAGCAGCTCGGTGGCGGTACGCTGCGAAATCAGCAGCAGCATGGCGCTGCGCACGGCCGGCATGTAGGCCCTGAGCTGGTCGGCGGTCTTGGCGTCGGCCAGCTCGAAGGTGACGCCGATCTGGGCAAAGCGATCGCCATCGGCGTCGGCCAGGTTCACCACCATGTTGTCCACCGGCAGGAAGGTGGGCACGAACTTGGGATCGGGCTGAGCCTGCGCGGGCGGCGCGTCCCCGTCGTCGTCCAGCGCCTGGAGCTGCGCCCGGTTCTTCAGGTAGAACCAGCCGCCGCCCGCGCCCGCCAGCACCAGCACTAGCAGCACGACCAAGAGGAGCTTCATTTTCAACTTGAGCTTGGCGAATACGGCGGACGGGGAGATGCTGAACACGGCGGGAACTTCCTTGGCGAAATGCAGGATTCTGCAGCCATGCCCCGGGGCCCGGCCGATCCTGCGGCAGATGGAAGCGATTATTTGCCAGGCCGCGCGCGCCGGTCCAGGGAATAGGCGGCGAAAAACCGTCCATCCCGCGCCACGCACTGCCGGCGAGGCGAAGGCAAGAGAAACGAAGCCGGGGGGGACTTCTAGACGAACAGGTCCAGCGAGCGTCCCGGCCCGCTGCCCGTGGCGCGCGCACGCGGCGCAGCGCCGGCCACGCCGTCGATGGCGCTCAGCATGGTCTGGCGCCCGCTGCGGCCGCCGCCCTCGCGCGGCGGCGGGCTGCCCGAACCGCTGCCGCGCGCATCGGAGCCCCCCACCGACACGCCGGACAGGTTCAGCCCCTCGCGCTGCAGCATCTGGCGCAGTTCGTCGGTGGCGCCGCCCAGCATCCGGCGCGTTTCCGCCTGGTCGCTGTGGAAGGCGACGTGCGCCTCCGAGCCCGACAGGGAGATGCGCACGTCCACCGGCGCACCGCCGAAGGCATCGAGCGTCATCTCGGCGCTCTGCGTCTTCTGGTTGACCCAGTAGCGGATCTGGTCGGCCACCTGGTCTTCCGATGATGCCGCGGCACCGTTGGCGGCCGCGGCATCGGTGCCGCTGGCGTCGGACAAGGTGCGCCAGGCGACGGCATCCGCGGTGCTGCCGAACGCGGCTGCGGGCCAGGCCCGGCGGCCTGTCTCTTATACACATCTAAAACAGGGGGGGGGGGGGGGGGGGGGGGGGGGGGGGGGGGGGGGGGGGGGGGGGGGGGGGGGGGGGGGGGGGGGGGGGGGGGGGGGGGGGGGGGGGGGGGGGGGGGGGGGGGGGGGGGGGGGGGGGG
>NZ_JAELTO010000081.1 GCF_016428875.1 Xylophilus sp. ASV27 | reverse complement strand
CGATAAAAAAAACTTCATCGAACGCCAGGTGCCTGCCCTTCCCGAGGATTACGTCCCCCGAGGCAGTCCTGCGCGCGCAACGCCACGTGGCGACGTCGATCACGACACTGCGTCATCGACTGAGCTACCAACTGATCGCTCGTCTCGGCCAGTGTCCCTGCTGCGGAAGGGCAAGCGCAAAGCTACTCTTGTGACACAGTAAGATTAAGCGGCGTCGGCCGCGCTGCTGAGCAGCTCCACGAAGCGCCGCGCGCCCAGGCCCAGCGGCCGTTCCTTGGACCAGACCACGTCCACCCACAGGTTCAGGCCGTTGGACAGGTTCTCGAACGCCATCTCGTGCAGCGTTCCGGCGGCCACGTGCGGCGCGGCGAAGCTGCGCGGCAGCCAGCCCCAGCCCAGGCCGGCCTTGAGCAGGCCCAGCGCGGCCTCGGGGCTGTCGGTGCACCAGCAGTGCCGGGCAAAGACCAGGCGCGGATCGCGCGCCCGCGCGTCTCGGCCGGCCACCACCACCTGCCGCACGTGGATCAGGTGCTCTTCGCGCAGGCGCCCGCCGGTCTCCCGCAGCACCGGGTGCGCGGGGCTGATGACGGCGGCCAGCGTCTCCCGGCCCACTTCCTGAAAACCCTCGCGCCCGTCCAGGCTGGGCCGCTCGAACACCAGCGCCAGTTGCACGCGCCCGGCATGCAGCAGCGCCACGGCGTCGGCCTGCGGCGCGGCCAGCACCTCCACCTCCAGCAGCGGATGCTCCTGCGCCAACTGGGCCAGCGGCGCGCTCCAGGGGGCAGAGATCAGCTCCGGCGCGATCGCCAGCGCCAGCCGGTGCTCCAGCCCCTGCGTCAGCGACAGCGCCTGCGCCTCCAGTTGCCGCCACTGGGCCGCCAGCAGCCGCGCCTGGGGCTCCAGCGCGCGTGCCGCCGCGGTCGGCCGGGGCTCGCGGCCGCTGCGGTCGAACAGCGGCAGATCCAGCTCCGCCTCCAGGTGGGCAATGGCCATGCTCACGGCCGACGGCACCCGGCCCAGCGCGCGCGCCGCGGCAGAGAAGGAGCCCTGGTCGAGCACGGCCAGGAGGACGGCAAGGTTCTCGGTGGTGAAGGCCATGGCCTTCTTTCTATCAGAAGTCTTGATAGAAGATGACTTAACGTTTCATCTTCCTGCACATAAAGTCCGGCCATCGAGGTTTTGATTCAGGACTTTTCACCATGCAAGGCATCCAACGGCGCGTCGTCTACGTGACGCTCTACGAACTCATCGCCATCGTCGCGGCCAGCCTCATGCTGGCCCTGGCCTCGGGTCAGGGCGTGGCGCATTCGGGCGTTGTGGCGGTGGCGGCCTCGGGCATCGCCATCGTCTGGAACCTGGCCTTCAACTACCTGTTCGAACTGTGGGAGGCGCGCCAGGCGGTGCGCGGGCGCAGCCTGCGCAGGCGCGTGGCGCACGCCATCGGCTTCGAAGGCGGGCTGGGGTTGCTGCTGATTCCGCTCATGGCCTGGTGGTTCGAGGTGACGCTGTGGCAGGCGCTGGTCATGGACATGGGCCTGCTGCTGTTCTTCCTGGCCTACACCTTCGTCTTCAACTGGGTCTTCGACCGGGTGTTCGGCCTGCCGGCCTCGGCCGCCGGCGTGCCTTGCTCGTAAGCCAGCTCCATCCGGTAGGCCAGCCCCAGGAACAATGACTGCGCCAGACACAGCGTGCTGGTCAGCGAGCGAAAGCCGAAGGTCTCGCCGTCGCGCACCAGCAGCGTGGCGCTGGCCGGCGCGGCCAGGGGGCTGAGCGGGCTGTCGGTGATCGCCAGCAGCCGCGCGCCCTGCTGTACCGCAGCCGTGGCCAGGTCCAGCGTCTCCTGGGCATAGGGCGCGAAGGACACCGCGACGATCACGTCGCCCGGCGTCAGGGCGCGCAACTCACCCTGCTGCATGTGGCCCAGGCCGTGCAGCCAGTGCACCGGCTTGGCGGTGTGCTGCAGCGCATAGGCCAGGTAGGCCCCGACCGGGAAGGCGCGGCGCGATGCCGCCAGCCAGAGCGCCGGGGCGTCGAGCATCAGCGCCACCGCCGCGTCGAAGTCCGCGTCGGGCAACTGGCGCTGCAGCGTCTGCAGGCTGTCCACGCTGGCACCGATCACCCCATGCGCGATCTGCGACGGCGTCAGCCGGTCCGCGTGCGGCGCCATCAGGTCGCGGATGCGGTCCTGGTAGCCGCGCCCCGGGGCCAGCTGGCGCTCGGCCTCGGCGCGGAACAGCGCCTGCATCTCCGAGAAGCCCGAGAAGCCGAAATGCTTGGCAAAGCGCACCACGGCCGAGGGCTGTACCCCGCACTGGCGCGCGGTGTCCTGGATGCCGTCCAGCGCGAGATGGTCGCGGTTCTGCGCCACGTGCCGCGCGATCGCCTTGAGCTGCTTGCTCAGGGCATCGAAGCCCGCCTGCACCGCGGCCAGGAAGGCGTCTGCGCTGTCATAGCCCGGCGCCGTGACCGCCGCTGTCGTGGCAGTTTTTCTGTTTTTCATAAATATAGAAATAAATTTCTATTGTGCGCTATCATCCGGCCCGAGCGGGGCGCGGGCCATTATCCGGCGCGCTCCTTCGACGAGAAAAACGGACACAGCAGCAGACAAGGATGCGCATGGGCACTCTTAGCTTCCCGGCCGAGCGGCCCTATGACATTGCCTGCCTGGGCCGGCTGGCGGTGGACCTGTATGCCCAGCAGATCGGCTGCAGCCTGGAGTCGGCCAGCAGCTTCTCCAAGTACCTGGGCGGCTCGTCGGCCAATATCGCCTTCGGCACGGCGCGCCTGGGCCTGCGCTCGGCCATGGTCTCGCGCGTGGGCGACGAGCAGAACGGCCGCTTCCTGCTCGACACGCTGCGGCGCGAGGGCTGCGATGTCAGCCAGGTGCAGCTCGACGCGCAGCGCCTGACCGGCATGGTGCTGCTGGGCATCAAGGACCAGGACAGCTTCCCGCTGCTGTTCGCCCGCGAGAATTGCGCCGACATGGCGCTGGACGCCGACGCCATCCGCGAGGACTTTCTGGCGCAGTGCCGCAGCCTGCTGATCACCGGCACCCACCTGAGCACGCCCACCGTGCTGGCGGCCAGCCGCCGCGCGCTCGACATCGCCGGGCGGCACCGCCTGGTGCGGGTGCTGGACATCGACTACCGCCCGGTGCTCTGGGGCCTGGCCGCCAAGGGCGACGGCGAGACGCGCTACGTCGGCAGCCAGAAGGTCAGCGAGCACCTGCAGGCGCTGCTGGGCGCGTTCGAGCTGATCATCGGCACCGAAGAGGAATGGACCATCGCCGGCGGCGTGGAGGGCGACCTGATGGCCTGCCTGCGCCGCGTGCGCGAATGCACGCAGGCGGTGCTGGTGGTCAAGCGCGGGCCCCTGGGCTGCAGCATCGTGGACGGCGCCATTCCCGCGCGCATCGACGACGCGCTGACCGTGCTGGGCGAGCGCATCGAGGTGCTCAACGTGCTCGGCGCGGGCGATGCCTTCGCCTCCGGCCTGCTCGCCGGCCTGCTGCGCGGCAAGGGCTTTGCCGAGTCGGCCCGCATCGCCAATGCCTGCGGCGCCATCGTCGTCTCGCGCCACGGCTGCGCGCCGGCCATGCCCACGCCGGCCGAGCTGGCGCACTGGTTCTCCGGCCAGCGCCACCCGCGCCCGGACCAGGACCCGCAACTCGCCCACCTGCACCGGGTGAGCGTGCCGCGCGCGCAGTGGCCCGAACTGTATGTGCTGGCCTACGACCACCGTTCGCAGTTCGAGGACCTGGCGCGCCAGGCCGGCGCCGACGCCAGTCGCCTGCCGCGCCTGAAGCGCCTGCTCAACCAGGTGGTGGCCGGGATCGAGTCCGAGCCTGGCTGCCAGGGCCGCCTGGGCGTGCTGGTGGATGGCCGCCCGGGCCTGGGGGAAGCCGCGCTGCACGAGGCCACCGGCCGCGGCTGGTGGCTGGGCCGGCCGGTGGAGAGGCCGGGCTCGCGCCCGCTGCGCTTCGACGGCACGCATTCGCTTGCCTCGCAGCTGGTGCACTGGCCGCGCGAGCAGGTCGTGAAGTGCCTGGTCTTCTACCACCCGGACGACGCGCTGGCGCTGCGCCAGGAGCAGGACGAGTGGCTGCAGCAGGTGTGGGAAGCCACCCGCGCCAGCGGGCACGAGCTGCTGCTGGAGGTGATTCCGCCCCAGGACACGCTGGCGCCGGGCGACGGCGGCGAAGCGGCGCTGCGCGCCATCCGCCACTTCTACGACATCGGCCTCAAGCCCGAGTGGTGGAAGCTCGGCTGCATGGCGGCGCGCCACTGGCAGGCGCTCGATGCCCTGGTGCAGGAGCGCGACCCCTACTGCCGCGGCGCCGTGATCCTGGGCCTGTCGCAGCCGCTGGAGCAGCTGATTGCAGGCTTTGCCGAGGCGCGCGCGCCCATCGTCAAGGGCTTCATGGTCGGCCGCTCGGTATGGGCCGGCCCGAGCCTGGCCTGGCTGGCCGGCGACATCGACGACGCAGCCTTCAGCGCCCAGGTGGCGGCCCGCTTCCGCCGCCTGATCGCCGGCTGGCGCGCCAGCCGTGCCGCCGTGGCGCAGGCCGCACTCCAAGAGGTGGCGGCATGAAACTGCTGGTCAAGGCCAACCAGGTCGGCCGCGTCATCGCCGACGTCACGCCTGCCTCCGCCGGCTGGACCCACGTGGGCTTCAAGGCGCTGCGGCTGGCCGCGCGCGAGCAGGAGTCCTTCGCCACCGGCGCGCGCGAGCTGTGCATCACCGTGCTCGCAGGCCAGGTCGACGTGCAGGTCGATGCGCAGCAGTACAGCGCGCTGGGCAGCCGCGCCTCGGTGTTCGAGGAGCAATCGCCCACGGCCGTCTACGTGCCGCCGGGCCGTGCGGTGCGCATCGCCGCGCGCGGCCCGGCCGAAGTGGCGCTGAGCACCGCGCCAGCCACCGGCCGACTGCCCGCGCGCGTGATCGAGCCCGGTCAGATGGCGCGCAGCGTGCGCGGCCGCGGCAGCAACACCCGCTACGTGTGCGACATCCTGCCCGAGTCGGCGCCGGCCGAAGCCCTGCTGGTGGTGGAGGTGATCACGCCGGCCGGCAACGCCTCCAGCTACCCGCCGCACAAGCACGACAGCGCCGACCCCACCCAGCCCGGGGCCGAGACGGTGCTGGAGGAGACCTACTACCACCAGCTCAACCCGCCGCAGGGCTTTGCCTTCCAGCGCGTCTATACCGACGACCGCAGCATCGACCAGGCCATGGCCGTGGAGCACCGCGACACGGTCCTGGTGCCGCGCGGTTACCACCCCTGCGTGGCGCCGCATGGCTACGACCTGTACTACCTCAACACCATGGCCGGGCCCGAGCGGCGCTGGGCCTTCCGCAACGACCCGGCGCACGAGTGGATGCTGGCGCAGTCATGAAGCCATTTGCTATGAAATTAATAGCTATAAGGCAGCATGCTGTATGGGCTGCACCCATAAAAGAGAAAGATTTCGTTCCATTCCCACCCCCAGGAGACATTCCCATGCCCCGTACCTCTTTGCGCCTGCTGGGCGCCGCACTGCTCGCCACCTGCCTGGGCGCCCAGGCGCAGCCGCCGGCGTATCCGCAGCAGCCGGTCAGATGGATCGTGCCCTATGCCCCCGGCGGCACCACGGACGTGATCGCGCGCGGCCTGGCCGTGAAGATGGGGCAGGACCTGGGCCAGCCGGTCATCATCGACAACAAGCCCGGCGCGGCGAGCATCATCGGCGCCACCTTCATCGCGCGCTCGGCGCCCGACGGCTACACCGTGGGCACGGCCGACTCCGGCACGCTGGCCTTCAACCCGGCCATGTACAGCAGCCTCACCTATAACGCCGAGAAGGATTTCACCCCCATCGGCGGCCTGGGCCGCATGCCGCTGGTGCTGGCGGTGCACCCGTCCTTCCCGGCCAGGAACGTGCAGGAGTTCCTCGCGCAGGCGCGCAAGACGCCGGGCCAGGTGTCCTCGGCCTCCTCCGGCCCGGGATCGCCGCTGCACGTGGCGCTGGAGCTGTTCAAGCAGCGCACACAGACCGACATCCTGCACGTCGCCTACAAAGGCTCGGCGCCCGCGCTGCAGGACCTGATGGCCGGCCAGGTCAACGCCATGTTCGTGGACCTGCCGCCCAGCCTGTCGGCGATCAAGGCCGGCAAGATCCGTGTATTGGCCGTGGCCACGCCGCAGCGCCTGGCCCTCCTGCCCGACGTGCCGACCATGGCCGAGGCCGGCGTGCCCGGCTTCGAGGCCTATGCCTGGCAGGGTTTCGTCGGCCCGGCCAAGCTGCCGGCGCCGGTGGTGGCGCGGCTCAACAAGGACCTGGTCGCCGCGCTCCGGCACCCCGAGACCCGCGCCAAGCTGGAAGAACTGGGCATCGAGCCCATGCCCATGAGCCCGCAGGAGTTCGCCGACTTCACCCGCAGCGAGCAGAAGCTGTGGTCCGGCGTGATCAGGGCGGCCAACATCCGATTGGACTGACGCTCCGTTCCTGGTGGCGCCCGGGCTACTGCGCGGCGCCGCCGTAGGGTACGTCGCGATGGCCGTAGCGGCGAACCCGCACGTTGGCCTGCTCTCCGTGCGCGATCATCCCTTCCATCGCGCACAGACGCGAGCAGTAGGCACCGACGAGAGCGCTGGCCTCGTCGGTCAGCACGCGCTGGTACGTGCAGGTCTTGATGAACTTGCCGACCCACAGGCCGCCGGTGTAGCGCGCGGCCTTCCCGGTGGGTAGCGTGTGGTTCGTGCCGATGACCTTGTCACCGTAGGCAACGTTGGTGCGTGCACCGAGAAAGAGTGCGCCATAGTTGCGCATGTTGCGCAGGAAGTAGTCCGGGTCGCGCGTCATCACTTGGACGTGCTCCGAGGCGATGCGGTCGGCCTCCTGCACCATCTCGTCGATGGTGTCGCACACGATCACCTCGCCGTAGTCCCTCCATGACACGCCGGCGGTGCCCGCCGTCGGGAGCACCTTCAGGAGCCGCTCGATCTCTTGCATGGTCTCTTCGGCGAGCTTGCGCGAGTTGGTCAGCAGGATGGCCGGCGTGTTGAACCCGTGCTCGGCCTGCCCGAGCAGGTCGGTGGCGCACAACTCGGCGTCGACGCTGTCGTCTGCGATGACCAGTGTTTCCGAAGGACCGGCGATCAGGTCGATGCCGATGCGCCCGAACAACTGCCGCTTGGCTTCGGCGACGAACGCGTTGCCGGGCCCGACCACCATGGCGACCGGGTCGATGGTTTCCGTGCCGAGGGCCATGGCGGCGATCGCCTGCACTCCGCCGAAGGTGTAGATCTCGTCAGCGCCGCCCAGGTGCATGGCCGCGACGACGGCCGGGTGCGGTTTGCCCTGCACCGGTGGCGAAGCCGCGAGGATGCGCGGAACGCCCGCCACCTTGGCCGTGACGACCCCCATGTGCGCCGACGCGATCAGGGGAAACTTGCCGCCGGGAACGTAGCAGGCCACGCTTGCGACCGGCATGTTCTTGTGCCCGAGCACCACGCCCGGGAGCGTCTCGACCTCGACGTCCTGCAGTGATTCGCGTTGCACCTGGGCAAAGTTGCGCACCTGCGCCTGTGCGAATTCGATGTCGGCACGCTGCCCCGGCGACAAGGCGCGCACGCACGCCGCGATCTCGTCGTTCGAGAGCCGGAAGGACTCGGGCGACCAGTTGTCGAACTTGTTCGAGAAGTCGCGCACCGCGGCATCGCCGCGTGCCTCGACGTCCTCGAGAATCGAGCTGACGGTTTCCCTGACTTTGCCGGCGTCCGTGGCTTTCATTTCGCCGCTGCGGCCTTGCTTGAGGTGGTGAATCATCGGTTGGTTACCTTTGCTGATGGGATACTGGGCTGAGCTGTTCTGGCCGGTTCTATCGGACCAATGAGGACTGGCCGCTGGCGAGGCAGATCTCGCTGATGCGCAGCCCCTCCTTGGTGATGCGCGAAGGGAACATGTCCTTCAGGCGCTCCTCGTGCACGGGGATCACGCGCCTGGTTTCGTAGCCCACCGACTTCATGATTTCCTCCGTCGTGAGGATGAGGTTGGTCGTGCTGCCGACCGCCAGGCCGACGGGGGTGTAGATCTTGTCGAGCCCGACCGCAGAGCCGTCTCCTTCGAGGTTCTCGTAGACGTAGATGAGGTCGCCCGCCAGCGCCCAGCGATCGCTGGACTGTGCGGCCAGATCGTTGCGCAGGGAGATCCACATCGAGCCGTAGGTGTGGCTGTCGAAGGCGGCGCGCAGATCGACACCGGGCAGTACGTCCTCCATGTCGCCGTCCACGCAGACGAGCCGGCCCTGGCGGGCCAGATCGACGGCCTTGAGGATGTCCGACGGATCGACCGCGACCATCATCCACTTCATTCGGTCGGGCAAGGACATGGCCCAGATCCACTTCGACAGCTCGCGCTGCTGGATGTAGAACTTGGCATTGGGAAAGTCCTCGACGTTGCCGAGGTGGTCGAAGTGGGCGTGCGTGATGAAGACGCTGTCCACGTCCTCGGGCGTGAGGCCGACCTCGGCCAGCACGGTGCGCGGCGAGCGCCAGTTTTCAACGCCGAACTTGTCGCCGAGAAAAGCGCCGTACTCCTTGTGGTTGTAGCCGACGTCGATCATCGCGACATGGTCGTCGCTCATGATGAGGGCGTAGCAGTACGGCAGCTTGCGGTATCCCTGGTTGTGGGCGCCGTAGACGATGCCGCTGAGGTGATAGTTGGCGACGTAGCTGTATTCCAGCACGTAGATCGAGTACTTCGACATTGGAGGTCTCCGGTGTTGTCCGCGGGGCGCTTGTTCCGAGTGGGAGGGTGAGGAGCGGGTCAGGCCAGGTCGGCCGTATCGCGCGGCGGCACCTTCGGGCCGTGGCAACTGCAGCACGCCTGGCCGAAGTCGACGGGCAGCATGCCGAGCTGACCCGAGGAGGCAGCGCGAAGGTGCGCGTGGGCCGACTTGAGCGCATCGTTCCACCGCGCCAGGGCCTCGTGGGTGCGCTCGCGGGTCCAGCCCGGGCGACGGAAATCGAGCGCCACCTCGTCGATCAAGCGCTGCACCTTCAGCATGCGAACGTAGTGGCGCCGCGCGTTAGGGGGCGGTGAGATGGCGTTCACCGCTTCGCGTACCTCGGCCATCTGCCGCAGCACGGCCCGCATCGCCTCGAAGTCGGTTTCGACGCGGCCCATGGCATGCGCCAGGATGAACAGGCCCGCGAGCTGTCCGATCACGCGGTTGATCCGGTCATAGCACGGCCGCATGGCAACGGCATAGCGGATCAACTCGTCGCGATTCGTCTCGATGCCCTCCGTCGCTGAGGCGGCGGGCGGCGGCGCTTCACGCAGGGTTTCGCAGTGCGGCTGGTGAATCAGCGCTTCGTCCCACATCAGCATCTTCGACACCTGCATTCGGCTACTCCGTGTTGGCTGATACGCCGCCGCCATACCGCGGGGCGTTTGCACCAGCGGTGGAAGTATCACCAACCGGCGTCTGCAAAGTGAGTGCAAACGATATGGAATTTCCCTAGAGCGAGACGCGCGGCGGCCTGGCCTGGCCTGATTTGCGCCAGCCGAGTGCTTGGGCAGTGCAAACGCTGCGCAAACGGTATGGGGTTTCCCTAGGGGCGAACGCTTTGTCTTTCAATCAATGCAAAGCGGAGTGAAACTTCGCCTCGTGAATGCAAAAGATCCGACGGATATCGACGTGGCCGTGGCCCCTACCCTGCATGACGTGGCCACCCGCCTCGGGCTGGCGGTGTCGACCGTGTCGCGCGCCCTGTCGGGGCATCCGGCCATCAGCGACAAGACCCGAAGCGCCGTCCAGGCCGCCGCGGCCGAGCTGGGCTACCGCTTGCCCACACAGGGGCGGGGATCGCGCAAGTCGGCGACGCATCTGGTCGGGGTGGTCGTCGGCGCCATGCACAACCGGTTCATGACCGTGCTGCTCGAACATCTGCATCACGCGCTCGAGGGGCTCGGCTACCAGGTGGTGCTGTTGATCGACTCGATGACGGCGACCAAGGATCTGCTCGCTTTCAGGCCGCTCATCGACGGCTATCTGGATGGGATCATCTTCGCCACCGCCACGATCGACTCCCCTCTGGTGTTCGAACTGCAGCGCCGCGGCATTCCGTGCGTCCTGGTGGTGCGTTCCGTGGACGACGCCAATGTCGACACCGTGGAAATCGACAACATCCATGCAGGCAGCGAAGCGGTGCGGCACCTGTTCGAACTGGGCCATCGCCGCATCGGCCTCGTCATGGGGCCGGCCAGCACGTCGACCAGCCGGGACCGGGTGCGCGGGGCGATGGACTGGCTGCAACGCCACGGCGTGCCGGCCGCCGACGTCCATCTGGTCCAGGGCGACTACACGCATGAGGCCGGCTATTCGGCCGGTATGGCGATGCTGGGCCAGGCCCAGCGTGTCACCGCCATCGTGGGAGGCAACGACACGATCGCGCTGGGTGTTCTAGAGGCCGCGCGGCGCAAGGGCATCGCCGTGCCCTCGCAACTGTCGGTGATTGGTTTCGACGACATGCCGCTGGCGGGCTCTCCGCTGATCGGACTGACTTCCATCCGCCAGCCGGTGGAAGCGATGGCGCGCACCGCGGCGCAGCGCCTGGTTGACCGCATGCAGTCGCACAACTTGCGGCCTGCCCGGCGAGACATCCTTCCGATCGAACTCATCCGCCGTGACACCACCGGGCCGGCGCCCGCGCAAGTCTGACCCGATCCGGCTTGGCTGGCCGGTCTGCGCACGGTGGGGGAGCGCACGCCGGCGGCACTCCGCATTGCACGCACGGGTCTGTCGCCAGCGCCCATGCGGGAAAGCATGAAGCGTTTGCAGAACCTTTGCATGCGCCGTTGCGCGACAGTTCATGCACCGATGCGACGACGCACGAGAGTTCCCGAATCCCCGCCCACGCCAACGAACGTCATGAAGCTCCGTCTGCCATGAGTGCCCTCCCGACAATCCGCACCGCGACCGATGCCGTCGCCGCCAACGCGATGGTCCTGAGCGGGCTGCACAAGTCCTACGGCCCGACGGTGGCCTTGCAGAACGTCGACCTGTCGATCGCGGCCGGCGAGGTCCATGCGCTCCTGGGCGAGAACGGTGCCGGCAAGTCGACGCTGGTAAAGATCCTGACCGGCGCCATCACCCCCGATGGCGGTTCCATGGAGTTGTACGGCCAGCCGTACCGGCCCGCGAGCATTCTCGCGGCCCGTGCCGGCGGCGTTTGCACCGCTTTTCAGGAGCTCAGCCTGCTGCCGAACCTGACGGTGGCGCAGAACCTCGCGCTGCCGTCACAGCCCACGCGACGCCTGCTCGGGCTCGTCGATCGGCGTCGCGCTGAGGAGCGCGCGCGCGCGCTGCTGGCCGAATTCCACCTTGACGCCATCGATCCCCGCGCGACAGTGGCGTCACTTTCGCTCGCCAACCGCCAGCGCGTGGAGATTGCACGGGCCCTCAGCTTCCGGCCGAGGGTGCTGGTGCTCGACGAGCCCAGCGCGGTGCAAGCCTCGACCGACTGGCTCTTCGAGCGGATCGCACGCGTCACGGCAACGGGTACGGCCGTGCTCTACGTCTCGCACCGCCTCAACGAGATTCGCCAGCTCTGCCGCCATGGCACCGTGCTGCGCAGCGGCGCCAGCATGGCCACGGTCGCGATCGGCGAGGTCGATGATGCGGGCATCTTCGAACTGATGGTCGGCCGCCACCAGGTCGCGCGCAGGCAGGATGCGGCAGCCACCGTCGTGCGCACCGGCACGCCGCGCCTGCGCGTGTCGGGCCTGAGCGCGGGCAAGGTCGAGGCCGCCAGCTTCAGCCTCCATGCCGGCGAGATTCTCGGCGTGGCCGGCCTCGATGGCCAAGGCCAGCGCGACCTTTTCGATGCACTGTTCGGCCTGCAGCGAAAGCGCGCCGGCACGATCGAGATCGACGGGCAGGAAAAGGATGTCAGCTCGCCGACGCGCGCAATGCGGGCCGACGTCAGCATCGCCCTCGTGCCCGAGGAGCGCAAGACCGAAGGCATCTTCCCTTACCTCAGCGTGAAGGACAACATCGCGCTGGCCTCGCCCGCCAGCATGGGCCGTGGCGGCGTGGTGCTGCGCGAGCGACAGCTGCGCCACGTCAAGAGCGTCGCCGGCAAGGTCGACCTCCAGGACCGGTACCTCGACTTCGACATCAACGATCTGTCGGGCGGCAACCAGCAGAAGGCGCTGCTGGCGCGAGTGCTGGTCTGCGGTGCGCGGACGCTGCTGCTGTTCGATCCGACGCGCGGTGTCGACGTCGGCACCAAGGAGTCGATCTACGCCACGATCCAGGAGTTCGCCTCCGAGGGCGGCTCGGTACTTCTCTATTCGTCGGAGCTGTCGGAACTGATCCGGCTCTGCGACCGGTGTCTGGTCGTATATGCCGGGCGCATCGTCGCAGACCTGCCCAAGGCGGAGATCGATGAGACCCACCTGCTGGCCGCCGCCACCGGCCACGCACTTCACCATCGGATGGCCGCATGAACGATTCGAAACCTCGTCCGTCCACCTCTGCGGGGCGCCTTGCCGTACTCGGCAACGGTGCCGTCGTCGCGGGTGTCCTGTACGTCATCCTCTACGCGGTCTATGCCGCCAACTCGCGCAGCGCACTCAGCGTCTCGGCGCTGACCGATCTGCTGAACAACGGCGCGCCGCTCATCATCGCGGCCGCCGGTGGAACGCTCATCATCCTGCTGCGCGGTTTCGACCTGTCGGTGGCAGGGGTCATGTCGCTCACCAACGTCGTCCTGGCGGCCTACCCGTTCGAGGGTTCGGGCGGTGCCGCCGCGAGTATGGCGCTGGTATTGGCCATCGGTGCCCTCGTCGGGCTGATCAACGGCCTGCTCGTCGCCTATGTGGGCCTGCAATCGATCGCCGTCACGCTCGCAACGATGATCATCGCCCAGGGCGCGGCGCTGCTGGTGATGGATGCGCCCGGGGGCGCGGTGTCCGACTGGATCGCCGAGAACATGACCGACACGCTGGCGGGCGTGCTGCCCGTCTCCGGGCTGGTCGCGGCGGCGGTGGGGCTGTGCTGGCTGCTGCTCAAGCGCACCGACGTCGGCGTCGCACTCTATGCCGTCGGCAAGGACGAGACCGCGGCGGGGCTTTCGGGCATCGACGTGCGGCGCACGAAGTGCATCGCCTTCGTGCTGGCGGGCATGCTGTACGGGCTGGCGGGCTTCATGCTGTCGGCGCAGACCGCCTCGGGCAACCCGAATGGTGGCAGCAGCATGCTGCTGCTGGTGTTCGCGGCGGTGGCCCTGGGCGGCACCTCGTTCAGCGGCGGCAGCGGCGGCGTCATCGGCAGCATGATCGGCGCCGCCACGCTGACGCTGCTTCAGAAGGTGCTCTTCTCGTCCGGGGTGGAGTCGTTTTACATCGGCCTGTTCCAGGGCGCCGTGATGGTGCTCGCGGTGCTGCTGGGTGAGGCCGTGTCGCGGATGACCCGCGTCGCACATGAGTGAGCAGGGTGACATGAACCAGTCCGCATCTTCGGTTGCTTCCATGCCCATGGGCAACGCCAGCGTCAAGGCCGTGCCTGCCGACAACCGCACCACGGCGCGGATGCGCCGCGAAACCCTGGCGGCGATCGCCGTGTTCTGCGCCAGTGCGCTGTTGCTGCTGGTGGCGCGCCTCGTGAGCCCGAGCTTCAACGGCATCGAGCAGGCCGGCACGATCCTCATCCTGTCGTCGTTCCTGATCGTCGCCGCGTATGGCCAGGGCCTAGTGGTGCTGATCGGCGGTCTGGATCTGTCGCTGCCTTCGCTGATCACCCTCGGAGGCATTCTTTCCGCCGGCTGGATCGGCCGCGCCGCGCCCGAGATGCAGCCTTATCTCTACCTGCCGGCGCTGGCGGCCTGCGCCCTGGTGGGGGCGGTGTCCGGAGTCGGCGTGGCGCTGCTTCGGGTGCCGGCCTTCATCATGACTTTGGCGATGGGCGTCATCGTCTACAGCGCGTGCCTCGGCGTGACGAAGGGCACGCCGAGCGGCAGCGCGCCGCGGCTGCTCTCGTCCCTGATGCACGGCGATTGGCTGGGCGTCCCGATGGCGATCCCGTTCGTGCTGGCGTTCATCGCCGTCGCTGTTTTCATCCAGAAGGGCACCTTGTTCGGCGTTCACCTGTATGCGATGGGGAGCAATGCCAACGCGGCCCGCGCCGCCGGTTTGCGCGTGCGGCTGCTCACGATCGCGGCATACGCCGCGTCGGCTGCCTGCGCGGGGCTGGTCGGGATGATGCTCGTGGGCTACTCCAACGGGGCCACGCTGCGCATGGGCGATGCGTACCTGCTGCCGGCGATCGCTGCCGTGGTCATTGGAGGCTCGTCCATTTTCGGTGGGCGCGGCACGTTTGTCGGCACGGTCGGCGGCGCGGTGCTGCTGACGGTGCTGAGCATGCTCATCACCTCGCTGGGGCTCGCGCAGGGTTGGCGCACGGTCATCGAAGGCTCCGTGATCCTGCTGGCGCTGCTGCTGCTGCAGGACCAGGTGCTGGATTCGGTCCGCCGGCGATTCAGCCGCTAGCCGACCGGCGAGGCGAGGAAGCCGCATCGATTCGAGCGACGCATCGCCGGTGCCCGCCGTGCGACACCGGGCAGATTTACATCAACCCAACGAAAGTACGACATGAGCAATACAAAGAGACAAGTGGCCGGCCGATTCGCGGCAATGGCGACGACACTGCTGGCGGCTGCCGCGCTTGCCACTCCGATGGCCGCGCAGGCCCAGGCCAAGAAGAAGGACAAATACCTCATCTACCTGAGCCTGAGCTACAGCGGCAATTCCTGGCAGTCGGAAGCGGCCAACGTCGTCAAGGCGCTGGCCAGGACGCCGCCCTACGACAAGATGGTCGAGTTGCGCGAGGTCATCTCGGGCACCGAGGTCGCCGGGCAGATCTCCGCCTACGAGAGCATGATCGACGCTGGCGCCGACGGGGTGGTCAGCTTCCCGATCTCTCCGGTGGCACTGAACCGCACGGTGAAGCGGGGCTGCGAGAAGGGCGTGCTGTTCTTCATGTATGACGCGACGGTGACCGAGCCGTGCGCCTACAACGTCAGCTACATCACTTCCGGCTTCGGCGAGAACAGCGCGCAGGCGCTCGTCAATGCGCTGGGCGGCAAGGGCAAGATCTTCCTGAGCCGTGGCGTGCCGGGCAATTCGGTCGACAAGCGCCACACCGACGGCGCCATGAGCGTCTTCAAGAAGTACCCGGGCATCAAGGTGGTCTCGGAGTACTACAGCTTCTGGGATGACCGCAGCACCCAGACCGAGACCGCCAAGGCCTTGGCCGCGCACCCCGATGTCGACGGCATCTGGGCGCAGGCCGGCGAGAATGGGGCGATCAAGGCGCTGCAGGCTGCCGGAAAGAAGCTGGTTCCGGTGACGGGCGAGAACTCGAACGGCTTCCGGCTGGCGCTGGCCAACAAGGACTTCCAGGCCGCCGGCCTGAAGGGCGTCTCGTCTGGTTCGCCGCCGGCGCAGGCGGGGTTCGCCTTCAAGATCCTGATGGAAGGCCTGCTCGGCAAGCGCAAGCTCGATGTCCACAACATCGAGTACCCGCTGCCGTGGGTGCCGGCCGACGAGGTCAAGCTGTGTACCGGTGAAAAGCTCGAGAACGGATGCAACGTGTTCGCGGAAGGCAAGGTGCCCGAGTCCTTCGTGACCGAGGTCTTCAACCCGGTGCTGTTGCCCGAGCTGTCGCTGGCCTCCGCATTGAAGGGCGAGCCCACCCCCGGCGCGACGATCCAGCCGCTCCCGGCCGACTCGGTCAAGCAGGCGGCCAACGAGCCTGGCATCAACTGCCAGAAGTGCTCGCCGCCAGCCGACCTCTACAAGCTGACCAAGGTCAAGCCGGCCGTCCAGCCCTGAGCCGAGAAGGCGCACAGTCCGGTCCGGCCCGAATCGGCGAGCCGTTTCGGGCCGGCCGGTCATGATCTTGAAGAAAAATGCCTGAAGCCCAGGATATACCTTGGCTTCTAGCTATTGATTTAATAGTAAAGGCCGGCAAAGGAGCGGCGCCAGGATCGCGCCGGGATGGGCGACCAGCGCGTAAAGGCCTTCGATCCTCCCCACGAAACCGCAGGGGGCTGCCGGTCGGCCGTCATCGGAGAAGGACGCCGCGCGCGGCGATCGGCAAGCTGCCCAGGCCGTGCTCCGGACGTGCATGAAAAAGTGAGTTCACGCCGCAAAGCCCGCAGCGAACGCCTGCCGCAGGTAGGCCACGAAGGCCTCCACCGCGCGCGGCACGTGGGCCGAATACGGGCGGATCGCATACAGGCGCTCGCCAAAGGCATCCACCGGCTGCCAGCCCGGCAGCACCTCGACCAGCCGCCCGGCCTGCAGGCCGGACTGCGCGCTGAAGTCGGGCAGCAGCGCAATGCCCAGGCCGGCGGCGGCGGCGTCGCGCAGCGCCTCGCTGTTGTTGGCGGCGAAGGGGCCGGCCACCGGCACGCTGACGCGCTCGCCCTGGGCGCCGTGGCGCAAGGTCCAGACGGGCGTGTCCTGCGCGCGCGGGTAGTGCAGACAGTCGTGCCCGGCCAGCTCGGCCGGCGTGGCGGGCGTGCCGCGCCGGCGCAGGTAGGCGCGGCTGGCCGCCAGCACCGAGCGCGTGGGCGCGAGCGTCCAGGCCACGTGGGTATCGGGCGGCGCGGCGGCATGGCGCACGGCCAGGTCGAAGCCCTCCATGGCGAGTGAGCGCAGGCGGTCCGACAGGTCCAGCTCCAGCCGCACCTCGGGGTAGGCGCGCAGGAAGTCCGGCAGGCGCGGCACCAGTTGCTGGCGCGCAAAGGCCACCGGCGCGGTGACGCGCAGCAGGCCGCGCGGCGCGCCGGCCAGGTCGCGCACGCCGGCAAAGCTGTGGGCGATCTGCTCGAAGGCGCCGCGCGTGTCGTCCACCAGCCGCTCGCCGGCCTCGGTCAGGCGCACGCTGCGCGTGGTGCGGCGCACCAGCGGCACGCCGGCGGCGCGCTCCAGCTCGGCAATGCGCTGGCTCATGGCCGCCTTGCTCACGCCCAGGCGCGCCGCGGCGGCGGTGAAGCTGCCCTGCTGGCCGAGCACGGTGAGCCAGTGCAGATGGCTCCAGAGGGTCTCGATATTTTGGCGATCCATGGCCGCATTGTTCATCAGGCCGAACAATCAATTCAGTGCGGCGGACTAGGCAGGGCCGGCTGGCGTTCCTAGACTGCGGGCTCCGATCCATCCTCCGAGACCGCACGCCATGCGCACAGCCTTCACCGATTCCGCCGAAGTCGCCCACTTCATCGACGGCCAGCCCTTCACCGGCGCCGGCACCCGCATGCAGGCGGTGTTCAACCCCGCCACCGGCGCCCAGGCGCGGCAGGTGCGCCTGGCGGCCCGGGAAGACGTGGACGCCGCCGTCGCCAGCGCCCGCAAGGCCTTCCCCCAGTGGGCCGACACGCCGCCGATCCGCCGCGCGCGGGTCATGCTCAAGTTCCTGGAGCTGGTGAACCAGCACAAGGATGAGTTGGCCGCCATCATCACGGCCGAGCACGGCAAGGTGTTCAGCGACGCGCAGGGCGAGGTCAGCCGTGGCATCGACATCATCGAATTCGCCTGCGGCATCCCGCAACTGCTCAAGGGCGACTTCACCGACCAGGCCTCCACCGGTATCGACAACTGGACGCTGCGCCAGCCGCTGGGCGTGGTGGCGGGCATCACGCCCTTCAATTTCCCGTGCATGGTGCCGTGCTGGATGTTCCCGGTGGCGATCGCTGCGGGCAACTGCTTCGTCCTCAAGCCGAGCGAGCGCGACCCCTCGGCCTCGCTGCTGATGGCGCGCCTGCTGACCGAGGCCGGTTTGCCCGACGGCGTGTTCAACGTGGTGCAGGGCGACAAGCTGGCGGTGGACGCGCTGCTGGAGCACCCGGACGTGAAGGCGCTGAGCTTCGTCGGCTCCACGCCCATCGCCCAGTACCTCTACGAAACCGGCGCGCGCCACGGCAAGCGGGTGCAGGCCCTGGGCGGCGCCAAGAACCACATGGTGGTCATGCCCGACGCCGACATCGGGCAGGCGGTCGATGCGCTGGTGGGCGCGGGCTACGGCTCGGCCGGCGAGCGCTGCATGGCGATCAGCGTGGCGGTGCTGGTGGGCGACGTGGCCGACAGGATCATTCCCAGGCTCGCCGAGCGCGCCAAGGCGCTGGTGGTGAAGAACGGCATGGAGCCCGACGCCGAGATGGGCCCCATCGTCACGCGCCAGGCGCTGGAGCGCATCGAGGGCTACATCGCCCTGGGTGTGGAGGAGGGCGCCGAACTGGTGGTCGATGGCCGCAGCCTCAAGGTGCCGGGCCATGAAGGCGGCTTCTTCACCGGCGGCACCTTGTTCGACAAGGTGACGCCGCAGATGCGCATCTACCGGGAAGAGATCTTCGGCCCGGTGCTGGCCTGCGTGCGCGTGAAGGACTTCGCCGAGGCGGTGGACCTGGTCAATGCGCACGAGTTCGGCAACGGCGTGGCCTGCTACACCCGCGACGGCCACGTGGCGCGCGAATTTGCCCGCCGCATCCAGGTCGGCATGGTCGGCATCAACGTGCCGATCCCCGTGCCCATGGCCTGGCACGGCTTTGGCGGCTGGAAGAAGAGCCTGTTCGGCGACATGCACGCCTACGGCGAAGAAGGCGTGCGCTTCTACACCAGGCAGAAGAGCGTGATGCAGCGCTGGCCCGAAAGCACGGCCAAGGGCGCCGAGTTCGCGATGCCTACGGCGAAATAGCCGCCATCACGCCACCTGGTCCAGCGCCGCGGTCAGGTGGCCCACGGTGCGCTCCACGTGGTGCCACTTGTCCAGCCCGAACAGGCCGATGCGGAAGGTCTTGAAATCCGGCCCCTCGCCGCACTGCAGCGGCACGCCGGCGGCGGTCTGCAGGCCGGCAGCCAGGAACTTGCTGCCGTTCTGCAGGCCCGGATCGGTCGTGTAGCTCACCACCACGCCCGGCGCCTTGAAGCCCTCGGCCGCCACGCTGGGCAAGCCCCGTGATTCGAGCAGCGCGCGCACCCGGGCGCCCAGCTCGAATTGCTCGGCCCGCACCTTGTCGAAGCCGTAGTCGCGCGTCTCCAGCATCGTGTCGCGCAGCCGCAGCAGGGCATCGGTCGGCAGGGTGGTGTGGTAGGCATGCTGGCCTTTTTCGTAGCCTTCGGCGATCTGCATCCACTTCTTCAGGTCGCAGGCGAAGCTGCTGCTGGTGGTGCCGTCGATCGCGGCGCGGGCGCGCTCGCCCAGCATCACCATGGCGCAGCAGGGCGAACTGCTCCAGCCCTTCTGCGGTGCGCTGATCAGCACGTCCACGCCGGTGGCCTGCATGTCGACCCAGACCGCGCCCGAGGCGATGCAGTCCAGCACGAACAGCGCGCCCACCTCGCGCGCCGCCGCGGAGAGGGTGCGCAGGTAGTCGTCGGGCAGCAGGATGCCGCTGGCGGTCTCCACGTGCGGCGCGAAGACGAGGCGCGGCCGTTCGGCGCGGATGGCCGCGGCCACCTCTTCCGCCGGCATCGGCGCCCAGGGCGCCTGCGGGCCGTCGCCCATTTGGCTCGCCTGGCAGACCACGGCGCTGCCGCCCAGGCCGCCCGCGGCGTCGAAGATCTGGCTCCAGCGGTAGCTGAACCAGCCGTTGCGCACGATCAGCACCTTCTCGCGGTTGGCGAACTGCCGCGCCACGGCCTCCATGCCGAAGGTGCCGCTGCCGGGTATCAGCACGGCGGTGTGGGCGCGGTAGACCTGCTTGAGCGTGGCCAGGATGTCCTGCGCCACACCGACGAAGCGGCGCGACATGTGGTTGAGCGAGCGGTCGGTGTAGACCACCGAGAATTCGAGCAGGCCGTCGGGATCGACGTCGGGCAGCAGGCCGGGCATGGGGGTTCCGTAGAAAATGGCAGGGGCGATGGCGGGCATCGTCAGGCAACCCGGCAGCTTAGCATCCGCACCGATCTCGGCAAGACGCTTGGAGGCCTCCGCCGGTCCTCGCGGCCTGCGTCCATGCCGCGCCTCAGTACTTCAACGCCAGCGCCTGGGCACTTCGTCCCGCCAGCGCCGCCTCCCGGAACGCTTTGGTGATCAGCCCGGTCGAGACGGTCGCGAAGTAGCGCGCGCCGATGGCCGTGTGCGTCTCCTCATCCTGCAGCGTCAGCCCCAGCGTGCCCGCGCACTTGCCGGCCGCGACCACGGCCTTCAGCGCACGCGCGATCTCGGCCTGCACCTCGGCGCGGCGCCAGTCGTCGGCATAGCCCATGGCGTGCGAGAGGTCTTTGGGGCCGACGAAGACGGCATCGACACCCTCTACCGCCGCGATCTCACCGGCGTTGGCCACGGCCTCGGGCGTCTCCACCATCACGATCAGCGCGATGCCCTCGTTGCTGCGCTGCGCATGTGCGCGGCCGCCGAAGGCGCCGTAGCCCGCCGCGCGCGTGCTGAATGCGCTGCCGCGTTCGCCCGCGCCCGGATAGCGCACGCGCCGCACCAGGTCGCGCGCGTCGTCAGCCGTGTTGACCATGGGGATCTGCAGCGCGCCGGCGCCCATGTCGAGCAGACGGGGGATGTCGTGGCGCAGGCAGCGCACCACCGCCGGGATGCCACTGGCGCGCGCGGCGCGCAGCATGTTCTCGGTGGTCTCCAGGTCGGCGCTGCCGTGCTCGTTGTCGAGGATCACGAAATCGAAGCCCGCGTAAGCGCACATCTCCACGATGGCAGGGCTGGGCAGGCCGTTGAAAATGCCGCGCAGGCGCTGGCCGCTTTTCAGCAGTGCGGGCATGCGGTCGTCCAGGGGGTGGCGGATGCCCATGGTGTCTCCCGTCAGTCGATGGTGATGTTGTTGGTCTTGATCAGCTCGCCGAATTTGCGCGTTTCATCGCGGATGAAGCTGCGAAAGCCGTCCGGCGTCATCGGCTTTGGCGTGAAGCCCTGCGCCGCCAAACGGGCCTTGACCGGGGCCGATTCCAGCACCGCCACGACTTCCCTGTTCAGATAGTTCACCACATCGGCCGGCGTGCCGGCCGGCGCCAGCAGGCCCAGCCAGGTCACGGCCTCGAAGCCGGGCACGCCGGACTCGGCCAGCGTTGGCAGCCCGGGCTGCAGTTCGGTGCGCGCCAGGCTGGTCACGGCCAGGGCCTTGGCCTGGCCGTTCTTGGCGAAGGCCAGCCCCGTCGTCATGTTGTCGAACTGCATGTCGATCTGGTTGCCGGCCAGGTCGGCCAGCGACTGGCTGCTGCCCTTGTACGGGATGTGCACGGCCTTGCCGCCAATGCGGTTGAGCAGCATCAGCGTGGTCAGGTGCTGCGAGGTGCCGTTGCCGCTGGTGCCGTAGGAGATGGCGTCGGGCTTGGCCTTGATGGCTGCCACCAGCTCCTGCACCGTGTTCGCGCCGGACTTGTTGCCGGCCAGCAGCACCAGGGGCGTGCTGGCCAGTTGGGTGATGGGCGCGAAGTCCTTGTCCACGTCGTAGCCGGGCTTCTTGATCAGGTGTGGGTTGACTGCGAGCGCGGTCTGCGTGCCCAGCAGCAAGGTGTAGCCATCGGGCCTGGCGCGTGCGACGAGCTCGGTGCCGATGCCGCCGCCGGCGCCGGCCTTGTTGTCCACCACCACCGCTGTGCTCCAGCGCTTGCCGAGCGCGTCGGCGATCAGGCGGCCGATGATGTCGGTGGCGCCGCCCGGCGCGAACGGCACGACGATGACGACGCGCCCGTTGTGGGGGTAGCCGGCGGGTTGCGCCTGGGCGGTGGCGGCGAATGCGCTGGCGGCGAGTGCCAGGCCGAGCAGGGCGCCGCGGCGGGTGATGGTGGGAGGCTTCAGGGCGTTAAGAGCGGCTAACAAAACAAAGGGAGGTTGCGAGCACAGATGACACAACAAGCCAGGGAAAGCAGCGCGACATGAATGTCGATGCGGCGCTCGAAGCGGGTTCGCAGCTTGCCAAACGCGGCCAGCCA
>NZ_JAELTO010000080.1 GCF_016428875.1 Xylophilus sp. ASV27 | reverse complement strand
CCCCCCCCCCCCCCCCCCCCCCCCCCCCCCCCCCCCCCCCCCCCCCCCCCCCCCCCCCCCCCCCCCCCCCCCCCCCCCCCCCCCCCCCCCCCCCCCCCCCCCCCCCCCCCCCCCCCATTTTCAAGCAGAAGACGGCATACGCGATTTCCTGTACGGTCTCGTGGGCTCGGAGATGTGTATAAGAGACAGTCCGCCGCTGCCGGTGGCCGAGGCCGCGCCGCCGCGCCGGGAACTGCAGGTCGCCTGGGCACAGCACCAGGACGAGGTGCGCGAGGCGCAGCGGCTGCGCCACGCGGTCTTCGCCGGCGAGATGGGCGCGCGCCTGCCGGTGCCGGCCGACCCGAGGCTGGCCGGCCATGACATCGACCTGTTCGACCCGTACTGCGAGCATCTGCTGGTGCGCGACGGCGAGGGCGGCCCGGTCATCGGCACCTACCGCGTGCTGACCCCGGCGCAGGCGCGCCGCCTGGGCAGCACCTACAGCGATACCGAGTTCGACCTGGTGCGCCTGCGCGGGCTGCGCGAGAAGATGGTGGAGCTGGGCCGCAGCTGCGTGCATCCGGCGCACCGTCACGGCGGTGTCATCCTGGCGCTCTGGGGGGCGCTGGCGCAGTTCATGGCGCGCAACCGGCTCGACGTCATGCTGGGCTGCGCCAGCATCCCCATGCTGCACCACGGCGTGCCCAGCCCACGGCTGGCCGCCGGCATCTGGCACCGGCTGCGCCGCACCCACCTGGCGCCGCCCGATCTGCAGGTCTGGCCCCGGCTGGCGCTGCCGGTGGACGCTTGGGAAGACGGCCCGGGCCAGCACCGCAGCGACCAGCCGCCGGTGGAGCCGCCGCCGCTGATCATGGGCTACCTGCGCCTGGGCGCGCGCATCCTCGGCGCGCCGGCCTGGGACCCGGACTTCAACACCGCCGACCTGCCTATGCTGATGCGCCTGGAAGACATGCCGGCGCGTTATCGGCGTCATCTGCTGGCGGGCGGCTGACATACAACTGTCACACCGTGGTCACGTTTCGGGTTGACACTCGCCAGGCAATGCCCGCACACAGCTCTCCCGATCTCCCGCCCGCGCCGCAGGGCGATGCGGCGCCGTCCTTGCCGCCAGCGGACGCCAGGCCCGCGGCACCCTCCGCGGCCGGCCCGCAGCCGCGCGCCATCACCGTCTCCACCACGCCGGTGGCCGAGGCCATCGAGGCCGCCGCGCTGCCGCCGGCGGCCGGGCCCTCGCCGCCGCTGCTGGACCGCGACCACAGCATCCTGGCTTTCAACGAGCGCGTATTCGACTGGGCCTGCCGCGAGGACGTGCCGCTGCTGGAGCGGCTGCGCTACCTGTGCATCGTCTCCTCCAACCTCGACGAGTTCTTCGAGGTGCGCATGGCGCCGCACGTGGCCGCCGCGCTGACGGGCGACCTGCAGGGGCTCTACACCCGCACCAGCTTCGAGGCCATCTCCGCCATCGCGCACGATCTGGTGGCGCGCCAGTACGCGCTCTACAACGACGCGCTGACGCCGGCCTTTGCCAGGCGCGGCATCCGCATCGTCTCGCACGGCGAGCGCAACGGCGCGCAGCGGCGCTGGGTGCGCGACTATTTCCGGCGCGAGGTCGCGCCGCTGCTGGTGCCCGTGGGGCTGGACCCGGCGCACCCGTTTCCGCAGGTGGCCAACAAGTCGCTGAACTTCATCGTGCGGCTGAAGGGGCGCGACGCCTTCGGCCGTGACAACGAGATCGCCATCGTCAAGGTGCCGCGCGTGCTGCCGCGCCTGATCCGCCTGCCGCTGACCGTGGCTCCGCAGGGGGTGGCCGTGGTCAGCCTCTCGAGCGTGGTGCGGGCGCACCTGGCCGACCTGTTCCCGGGGCGCGAGGTCACCGAGTTCTCGCAGTTCCGCGTCACGCGCCACTCCGACCTGGCGGTGGACGAGGACGAGGTCAGCAACCTGCGCACCGCGCTGCGCCAGGGGCTGCACATGCGCCACTACGGGCAGGCGGTGCGGCTGGAGGTGTCCTCCGGCTGCTCGCAGCACCTGTCGGACTTCCTGCTGCAGCAGTTCGGCCTGCCCGTGGGCGCGCTGTACCGGGTGCACGGGCCGGTCAACCTGGTGCGGCTGGCGCAGCTGATCGACCTGGTGGACGACGCCCGGCTGCTGTTCCCGCCGTGGAAGCCCGGGCGCGCCGTGGGGCTGCGCAGCGGCCTGCCGATCCTGGAGCAACTGCGCCGGCGCGACCTGCTGATTCACCAGCCGTTCGAGAGCTTCGACGGCGTGCTGGCCTTCCTGCGCGAGGCGGTGCACGACCCGCAGGTGCTGGCAATCAAGCAGACCATCTACCGCACCGGCGCCGACTCCGAGCTGATGGAGCTGCTGCGCGAAGCGGTGCGCCGCGGCAAGGAAGTGACCGCCGTGGTCGAGCTGAAGGCCCGCTTCGACGAGGAAGCCAATATCAACTGGGCCGAGGCGCTGGAGTCCATCGGCGCCCAGGTGGTCTACGGCGTGGTCGGGTTGAAGACGCACGCCAAGATGCTGCTGGTCACGCGCCGCGAGGGCCGGCAGCTGCAGCGCTACGGCCACCTGTCCACCGGCAACTACAACCCGCGCACCGCGCGGCTCTACACCGACCTGAGCTACCTCACCGCCGACCCGGCGCTGACCGCCGAGATGGACGTCGTCTTCGCCCACCTGGCCAGCCAGAGCCGGCTGCCCAAGCTCAAGCGCCTGTGGCTCGCGCCCTTTCACCTGCAGGACCGGCTGGTCGAGCGCATCGCCGCCACCACCGAGGCCGCGCGCCAGGGCCAGCCCGCGCGCATCGTCCTGAAGATGAACGCGCTGACCGACGAGCGCCTGGTGCACGCCCTGATCGAGGCCGGCCGCGCCGGCGTGCGCATCGACCTGATCGTGCGCGGCGCCTGCATCCTGCCGGCCGGCGTGCCGGGGCAGACCGGCAACATCCAGGTGCGCTCCATCATCGGCCGCTTCCTGGAGCACTCGCGCGTCTTCTACTTCCGCAGCGGCCAGAGCGAGGACCTGTACCTCTCCAGCGCCGACTGGATGAGCCGCAACATGCTGCGGCGGGTGGAGCTGGCCTGGCCGGTCACCGACCGCAAGCTGCGCCAGCGCATCATCGACGAATGCCTGGTGGCCTACCTGCACGACGACCGCGACGCCTGGCTGCTGGGCGCCGACGGCCGCTACCGCCGCGCCGTGCCCGCCGGGCCGGACGGCGGCCACAGCGCGCAGGCGGCGCTGATGCAGCGCTACCCCGCGCCCTCGCTGCCGTCCGCCGGAGGCGCTGCGTGATGGACCTGATCCTGTGGCGCCACGCCGAGGCCGAAGACCGGCGCGAGGACTTGCCCGAGCTGGAACGCGGCCTGACGCCGCGCGGCGAGAAACAGGCCGCCCGCATGGCCGCCTGGCTCGACCGCCAGTTGCCCGAAGGCCTGCGCGTGCTGGCCAGCCCGGCGCGCCGCACCGAGCAGACCGCCGCCGCGCTGGGCCGCCGCTACAAGCTGCGCTCCGAGCTGCTGCCCGAGGGCACGCCGGCCGAACTGCTGGAGCTGGTGCAGTGGCCGCGCGCCAAGGGCGCCGTGCTGGTCGTCGGCCACCAGCCCATGCTCGGCCAGACCGTGGCCCAGCTCATCGGGCTGGCCGCCAGCGAATGCGCCATTCGCAAGGGCGCGGTCTGGTGGCTGCGCCAGCGCCAGCGCGCCGAAGGGGCGCAAACCGTCATCGTCACCGTGCAGTCGCCCGAAGTCCTTTGAGAATTGCTTCTGAATCAATAGCGTGAAACCCTAGTGGAGTCTTGATTTCAGGTGGTTTTATGCCTGAATGGAAGATTCCACTAGGGCTTCATGCTATCAATTTGAAAGATCCAGAGCCGCTGCGCAGGCTCACGCGCCATACGCGATGCCCATGGCCCAGGGCGTCTTGCGCCAGGCCTCCACCTCCTCGCGCAGCAGGTGGGCCGACTGCGGATAGCGCTCCACCCAGCGCGCCGGCAGGGTGACGCAGAAAGCAGCGGCTTCGCGCTCCAGCCGGGGCAGGGGCGGGGCCGGGTCGCGGCGCGCGTGGCACAGCAGCACGGCCAGGCGCAGGCAGGCCAGTTGCAGGGCGAAGCCGGCGTCCTCCAGCACCAGCGGCAGCTTGCGCAGCTTGCCGCGCTGGCCCAGCACCAGCCGGGCCAGTTGGCGCAGCTCCTGCTCGCCAAAGCCGGGCGCGTCGGCATGTTCGAGGATGTAGGCGCCGTGGCGCGGATGCTCGCCGTGGGCGATGCTGTTGCCGATCTCGTGCAGCTGCGCGGCCCAGTGCAGGGTGCGCAGCGTGTCCTCGGGCGCGCCGGGGCAGAGCTGCGCGAACAGCTCGCGGGCGGTGCGGTCCACGCGCCCGGCCTGTTCCGCGTCCACGCCGAAACGCCGGGCCAGCGCCTGCACCGTGGCGGTGCGTATGTCGGTGGCCGGCGCCTCGCGCTGCAGCAGGTCGTACAGCACGCCCTGGCGCAGCGCGCCCTGGGCGACCTGCAGGCGCTCGATGCCCAGTTGGGCGAATACCGCGCACAGCACGCTGATGCCCCCGCCAATCACCGGGCGCCGGTCTTCCTTGAGCCCGGCCAGGCGCACCTGGTCCACCTGCCGGGCCTGCAGCAGGCGCTCGCGCAGCGCGTGCAGGGCGGCGCGCGTGATCAGGCCGGGCGGCTCGCCGAGCGCGGCCAGGATGTCGCCGATGGCGCCCACGGTACCGGAGGCGCCGTAGGCCACGTCCCAGCCGCTGCGCGGGAAGCGCGCCGCTTCTTCTTCCAGCGCGGCCTCGGCGGCGGCCTGGGCGGCGGCGAAGGCGCTCGCGGTGTAGCGTCCTTCGGGGAAGTGGGTGAGCGAGGACGCCACGCTGCCGATCGGGCAGGAGGCGAGGACGCGGGCCTCCAGGCCCTGGCCCAGCACCATTTCGGTGGAGCGGCCGCCCACGTCCACCACCAGGCGGCGCTCGTTCGAGGGCGGCAGCAGCCGCGCCGCGCCGGCGTAGATCAGCCGCGCCTCCTCCGGGCCGGAGATGACGTCGATCGGGAAACCCAGCACCTCGGCGCCGCGCACCAGGAATTCTTCCCGGTTGCGCGCCTCGCGCAGGGTCTGGGTGGCGACGGCGCGCACCTGGCGCGGCGCGAAGCCGGCCAGGCGCTCGCCGAAGCGCGCCAGGCAGTCCCAGCCGCGCTGCATCGCCTCCAGGGTCAGGCTGCCGTCGGGCGACAGGCCGCCGCCCTGGCGCACCGTCTCCTTCAGGTATTCGGTGCGCAGCACCCGCCCGTGGTCGAGCCGGCCGATTTCGAGCCGAAAGCTGTTGGAGCCCAGATCGAGGGCTGCGAGAAGGGTTCCGTCATCCATGGGGCGAGGCAGTGGGGCCGTAATAGAAAGAAACAGGGCAGGAGTGTCGCAGGGTGCGGCATCAACGTGACAGAACCGTGACAGCCCGCGGCGAACATCCCTGCCGCAGGAGGGGGTGGCGCGGCTGTCATGTCAATGTCACACGGCCTGCCTACATTGCGTTGCATCACTCTCCTGCAACCTGTCAATCAAGGGTACCCGTATGAAGAATTCGATGATCCGCGTGTTCGCCGTGGCCGGCCTGTGCGCCACCACCTCGCTGGCCTGGGCCCAGACCGAAGCCACCGGCGCGGGCGCGAGCTTCCCGGCGCCGCTCTACGCCAAGTGGGCGGCCGACTACAACAAGGCCACCGGCGTCAAGATCAACTACCAGTCGGTCGGCTCCGGCGCCGGCATCAAGCAGATCGAAGCCAAGACGGTGGACTTCGGCGCTTCCGACGCGCCGCTGAAGGACGAGGAACTGCAGGCCAAGGGCCTGGTGCAGTTCCCCACCGTGATCGGCGGCGTGGTGCCGGTGGTCAACATCAAGGGCATCGCCCCGGGCCAGCTCAAGCTCAGCGGCCAGGTGCTGGGCGACATCTACCTGGGCAAGATCACCAAGTGGGATGACGCCGCGATCAAGGCGCTGAACCCCGGCGTGACGCTGCCCGACGCCGACATCGCCCCGGTGCGCCGCGCCGACGGCTCGGGCACCAGCTTCATCTTCACCAACTACCTGAGCAAGGTGAACGCCGAGTGGAAGGCCAAGGTCGGCGAAGGCACCGCCGTGAACTGGCCGACCGGCGCCGGCGGCAAGGGCAACGAAGGCGTCGCCGCCTTCGTCGGCCGCCTGCCCAACTCCATCGGCTACGTCGAGTACGCCTATGTGAAGCAGAACAAGATGACCTACGCCAAGATGGAGAACTCGGCGGGCAACGCGGTCGCGCCGGACGACAGCAGCTTCAAGGCCGCCGCCGCTGGCGCCGACTGGAGCAAGAGCTTCTACCAGATCCTGACCAACCAGCCCGGCAAGGATTCGTGGCCGATCACCGGCGCCACCTTCATCGTGATGCACAAGGCGCAGGACAAGCCGGCCCAGGCCGCCACCACGCTGAAGTTCTTCGAGTGGGCCTACAAGGAAGGCGACAAGACCGCCTCCGACCTGGACTACGTGCCCATGCCCGAGAGCGTGAAGGCCACCATCTACAAGTCCTGGGGCGACATCAAGGACACGTCGGGCAAGGCGATCGCCCTGCGCTGATCGATCCCGTCTGACACAGAACCGCCCGCGCCGTGTCCTCTACACTGCCGGTGCCGCCCGTGCCGCCGCTTGCGGCCGGGCGTGGCGCCACCATGAATCCACCCCCTGCCAAGCGCCCGCTGCTGTCGGGCACCATCATCGACCGGCTCTTCGGCTGGCTGGCCAAGGGCGCGGCCCTGCTCACGCTGGCTCTGCTGCTGGGCATCCTGGCCTCGCTCGTGGCCGGCGCCTGGCCCGCCATCGAGAAGTACGGGCTGAGCTTCCTGACCCGCAGCGTGTGGGATCCGGCCAGGAACGACTACGGCGGCCTGGTGATGATCTACGGCACGCTGGCCACGTCGATCATCGCGCTGCTGATCGCGGTGCCGGTGAGCTTCGGCATCGCGCTGTTCCTCACCGAACTCTCGCCCGCCTGGCTCAAGCGCCCGCTGGGCACGGCCATCGAACTGCTCGCCGCGGTGCCCTCCATCGTCTATGGCATGTGGGGGCTGATGGTGTTCGGCCCGATCCTGGCCACTTACGTGCAGCAGCCGCTGCAGACGCTGCTCAAAGGCGTGCCCTACCTGGGCGCGCTGGTGTCCGGGCCGCCGGTGGGCATCGGCATCCTGTCGGCCGGCATCATCCTGGCGATCATGATCATCCCGTTCATCGCCTCGGTGATGCGCGACGTGTTCGAGGTCACGCCGCCGCTGCTCAAGGAGTCGGCCTACGGCCTGGGCTCCACCACCTGGGAGGTCGTCTCCAAGGTGGTGCTGCCCTATACCCGCACCGGCGTGCTGGGCGGCATCATGCTCGGCCTGGGCCGGGCGCTGGGCGAGACAATGGCGGTGACCTTCGTCATCGGCAACATGAACCAGCTCAGCTCGCTGTCGCTGTTCCAGGCCGCCAACAGCATCACCTCGGCCCTGGCCAACGAGTTCGCCGAAGCCGGCGAGGGCCTGCACCAGGCCTCGCTGATCTACCTGGGCCTGGTGCTGTTCTTCATCACCTTCGTGGTGCTGATGCTGTCCAAGCTGCTGCTGCTGCGCCTGCAGAAAAATGAGGGGACCCGTACATGAGCACCTCCGAGCAGCTCATTTCCGCCGCCGATCTGGCGCAGGAGCGCCAGGCGCGCTTCGCCGCGCGCAACCGCGTCAACCGCGTGGCTCTGGCACTGTCGCTGGCGGCCATGGTCTTTGGCGTGTTCTGGCTGATCTGGATCCTCTGGGAGACGCTGCGCCTGGGCCTGGGCGGCCTGAGCGTGGCGCTGTTCACGCAGATGACGCCGCCGCCCAATGACGAGGGCGGCCTGGCCAACGCGATCTTCGGCTCCGCGGTCATGGTGGCGCTGGCGACCTTCGTCGGCACGCCGATCGGCATCATGGCCGGCGTCTACCTGGCCGAGTATGAGCGCCGCGGCTGGCTCGCGTCGGTGACGCGGCTGGTCAACGACATCCTGCTGTCGGCGCCTTCCATCGTCATCGGCCTGTTCGTCTACACCGTGGTGGTGGCGCGTTTCCGCAGCTACTCTGGCTATGCGGGCATCGTGGCGCTGGCCTTGATCGTGATTCCGGTGGTGATCCGCACCACCGAGAACATGCTGCTGCTGGTGCCCGCCGGCCTGCGCGAGGCGGCCTATGCGCTCGGTACGCCGAAGTGGAAGGTGATCTCGCTGGTCACGCTGCGCGCGGCGCGCGCCGGGGTCATCACCGGCATCCTGCTGGCGGTGGCGCGCATCGCGGGCGAGACGGCTCCCCTGCTGTTCACCGCGCTCAACAACCAGTTCTGGAACGGCGACCTGGCCAAGCCCATGGCGAGCCTGCCGGTGACCATCTTCAAGTTCGCGATGAGTCCCTACGAGAACTGGCAGAAGCTGGCCTGGGCCGGCGTGTTCCTGATCACCGCCGCGGTGCTGGCCCTCAACATCCTGGCGCGCGTCCTGGCCCGCCGCAACTGACATCCCGAATAAGGAAGCAGACCTCCATGGCATCCCTCGCGCATGCTCCCAGCCGCTCCAAGATCGCGGTCAGGAACCTCAATTTCTACTACGGCAAGTTCCACGCCCTCAAGGGCATCAACCTGGAAATCCCGGAGCACAAGGTGACCGCCTTCATCGGCCCTTCGGGCTGCGGCAAGTCCACGCTGCTGCGCACCTTCAACCGCATGTTCGAGCTCTACCCCGAGCAGCGCGCCGAGGGCGAGATCATCCTCGACAACGAGAACCTGCTCACCTCGCGCCAGGACGTGGCGCTGATCCGCGCCAAGGTCGGCATGGTGTTCCAGAAGCCCACGCCGTTCCCGATGTCGATCTACGACAACATCGCCTTCGGCGTGAAGCTGTTCGAGCGGCTCAACGCCACCGACATGGACGAGCGCGTGGAGTGGGCGCTGCGCAAGGCCGCGCTGTGGCCCGAGGTGAAGGACAAGCTGCACCAGAGCGGCGCCAGCCTCTCCGGCGGCCAGCAGCAGCGCCTGTGCATCGCGCGCGGCATCGCCATCAAGCCCGAGGTGCTGCTGCTCGACGAGCCGTGCTCCGCGCTGGACCCGATCTCCACCGCCAAGGTGGAGGAGCTGATCGCCGAGCTGAAGAACGACTACACGGTGGTCATCGTGACCCACAACATGCAGCAGGCCGCGCGCTGCAGCGACTACACCGCCTACATGTACCTGGGCGACCTGGTGGAATTCGGCGAGACCGAGCAGATGTTCTTCAAGCCGCAGCGCAAGGAAACCGAAGACTACATCACGGGCCGTTTCGGCTGAGCAAGGAAACCGCACCATGCCCGACAAGCACCTATCGACCCAGTTCGACAGCGAACTCAATGGCGTCTCCTCCCGCGTGATGGAGCTCGGCGGCCTGGTCGAGTCCCAGATCCGCCAGGCGATCCACGCGCTGTCGCACTTCAGCACCGAAGTGGCCGACAGCGTGATCCAGACCGAGCCGCGCGTCAACGCGATGGAGATGGAGATCGACCGCGACCTGTCCTCCATCATCGCCCGGCGCCAGCCCACCGCGCGCGACCTGCGCCTGCTGATCGCCATCTCCAAGACCACCGCCAACCTCGAGCGCGTGGGCGACGAGGCCAACAAGATCGCGCGCATGGTCAAGTCCATCGTCGAGAGCGGCGCCGGGCGCAGCCTGCCGTCCTCCGACCTGCGCGTGGCGGCGGACCTGGCCTCCGGCCTGATGCGCCGCGCGCTCGATGCGTTCGCGCGGCTCGACACCAGCGCGGCGCTGGCCATCCTCAAGGAAGACGACCAGATCGACCGCGAGTTCGACGGCTTCGTGCGCAAGCTCATCACCTACATGATGGAAGACCCGCGCACCATCTCCGCGAGCCTGGACCTGCTGTTCGTCGCCAAGGCGATCGAGCGCATCGGCGACCACGCGAAGAACATTGCCGAATTCATCATCTACATCGTCAAGGGCACCGACGTGCGCCATTCGTCGATGGGTGAGATCGAGTCGGCATTGAGATGACACACCCCCAGGCTGCGCGCTGCGCGTCTTCGCCCAGCCCCTCAAGGGGGCACATCCTGCGGCCTGGCAAAGCCAGTTCCGCGGATGTCTGCGTATGGGCCGTGTCGGTTGCATGCGATGCGGGTAGCGCGTAGCGCCTTGGAAATTTGAGATGAGAAAACTGCCCCAGGTCCTGATCGTCGAAGACGAGCCGGCGATTGCCGAGTTGATCGCGGTCAACCTGCGCCACAACGGCTTCCAGCCGGTGTGGTCGGAGGATGGTGCCTCGGCCCAGCGCGAGCTGGACGCGGTGCTGCCCGACGTGATCCTGCTGGACTGGATGCTGCCCGGCACCAGCGGCCTGGCGCTGGCGCGCAAGTGGCGCGCCGACGCGCGGACCAAGGCGGTGCCGATCCTGATGCTGACCGCGCGCGGCGACGAGCCCGACAAGGTCGCCGGCCTGGATGCCGGCGCCGATGACTACATCACCAAGCCTTTCTCCACCCAGGAGCTGCTGGCGCGCATCCGCGCCGTGCTGCGCCGGCGCGCGCCCGAGCAACTGGCCGAGACGGTGCAGCTCGGCGAGCTGCTGCTGGACGCGGCCACGCACCGCGTGAGCTTCCAGGGCCAGCCGCTGAAGGTCGGCCCCACCGAATTCAAGCTGCTGCACTACCTCATGCGCCACGCCGAGCGGGTGCACAGCCGCACGCAACTGCTCGACAAGGTCTGGGGCGACCATGTCTTCATCGAGGAGCGCACCGTGGACGTGCACGTCAAGCGCCTGCGCGAATCCCTGGGCGTGGCCGGCGTGATGGTCGAGACGGTGCGCGGCGCCGGCTACCGCGCCACGTCCCAGGTGGCAGTGCCGGCGGCCGCTGCGCCGAACTGAGCCCCCCGGCATGATCCTGCAGCGGGTACTGGGGCTCGCGCTCTGGCAATTGGCATGGGCCCTGGCGCTGGGTGCGCTGGCAGGCGCCGTGGGCGGCGCCGATCCGGCGCATGCGCCTGCGGCATGGCATGCGTGGCGCCTGGGCGGCGCGCTGGCGGGCTTCGCGCTGGCGAGCTGGAGCGCGATGCTGTTCGACGCCTGGCGTGCCGGGCGCGTGCTGCGCTGGCTGCGCAGCGAAGAGCCGGCCGCCGCCGCGCCGGCCCTGGGGGGCGTCTGGGGCGAGGCGGCCGACCGCATGCGCCGCCGCTGCCGCGAGGCCGAGCGCCAGGTGGCCGATAGCGCCGGGCGCCTGCATGAAATCCTCTCCGCCCTGCAGGCCTCGCCCAACGGCGTGGTGCTGCTCGGCGCGCACCTGTGCATCGAATGGTGCAACCAGACGGCGGCGGAGCATTTCGGCATCGACATCGAGCGCGACCTGCAGCAGTCGCTGGGCAACCTGGTGCGCGACCCGGCCTTCAGCGCCTACTGCGCCGCAGGCAAATTCGCATCGGACGTGGTGATCCCCGGCCGGCGCAGCACGCCCGGGCGGCCGGTGCGCCTGTCGGTGCAGCTGCACCCCTATGGCGAAGGCCGCACCATGCTGCTGTCGCGCGACGTCACGGCGCTGGAGCAGGCCGAGGCCATGCGGCGCGATTTCGTCGCCAACGTATCGCACGAGATCCGCACCCCGCTCACGGTGCTGACCGGCTTCGTCGAAACCCTGCAGACCCTGCCGCTGGAGGCGGACGAGCGCGCCCACTACCTGGGCCTGATGGCGCAGCAGGCCGCGCGCATGCAGTCGGTGGTGAGCGACCTGCTGACCCTGTCGCGGCTCGAAGGCAGCCCGCTGCCCGGGCAGGCCGAGCGCGTGCCGCTCAAGGCGCTGATCGCGCACTGCCAGCAGGAGGCCGAGGCGCTGTCCGCGCTGCTCGGGCGGCATCACGTGCTGCACTTTCCCGCCGGGGTCGAAGGCGAGGTGGCCGGCTCCGCGCACGAGCTGCAAAGCGCCCTGTCCAACCTGGTGGTCAACGCCGTGCGCTACACGCCGGCCGGCGGCACGGTGACCGTGCGCTGGACCGTGCTGGACGGCCGCGATCCCGCGCGCGGCGCGGCGGGCGAGGGCGAATTCTCGGTGCAGGACACCGGCCCGGGCATCGCGCCCGAGCACATCCCGCGGCTGACCGAGCGCTTCTACCGCGTGGACCGCAGCCGCTCGCGCGAGAGCGGCGGCACCGGCCTGGGCCTGGCCATCGTCAAGCACGTGCTGCAGCGCCATGGCGGGCGGCTGCGCATCGAAAGCCAGCCGGGCGCCGGATCGACCTTCACCCTGGTGCTGCCCGCCGAACGGCTGCGCACGGCGGGAATATCAGACAAAAAAGCCTCTAGCCCAGGTAATACCTAGGCTACTAGCTATTATTTTCATAGTGAAACGGAGCGCCGCACCGCGCGCCGCACCATCAGCAGGAACACGCAGGCCGTGAGCGCCAGCGCACCGGCGCTGGCCATCCAGAAGGCCGCGGGCGAGGCCCAGGGCGCCACGCCGTAGCCGCCCTGGTAGGCCAGCCAATAGCCGCCGCCCAGGCCCACGCCCCACAGCAGCAGGCAGTAGACCAGCAGCGCCGACACCGTGATGCGGTAGCAGCGCAGCAGGAACACGCACACGCACTGCAGCGCGTCGGCCAGGTGGTAGAGCGCCACCCAGCCCAGCAGCATGCCGGCCAGCGCCACCACGGCCGGCTGGTGCGAATACAGTCCGGCAATGCCCTCGCGCGCCAGCAGCACCGTGCCCGCCAGTGCCAGCGCCGTCAGCGCGGCCAGGCCCAGGCCCACGCCGACCGCGTGCCGCGCCTGCCGCGCATCGCCCGCGCCCAGCCAGTGGCCCACGCGCGCGCTGGTGGCAATGGCAACCGACAGCGGCGCCATGTACAGCACCGCCCCCATGCTGGCGGCGATCTGGTGGGCGGCGGCCGCCACCGTGCCCTGGCGCGCGATGAACAGCGCCATCAGCGTGAAGGAGGTCACCTCGACCAGGATCGCCAGCCCGGCGGGCACGCCCAGCCGCGCGAACAGCGCGAGCTGGCGCGGGTCCGGGGCTTCCACGCGGCGCCACAGCCGGTAGGGCGTGTACAGCGGCTGGGTGCGCAGCAGCCACAGGGCGATGGCCAGCATCAGGTAATTGACCAGCACCGTGGCCCAGGCGCAGCCCACCGCGCCCAGCGCCGGCAGGCCGGCTCCGCCCAGCGCGAACCAGACCGTCAGCGGCAGCTTGACCGCCAGCGAGCCCAGTTGCAGCCAGGTCACCAGCAGCGGCCGCCCCAGGCTCTGGTTGAGCGTGCTGTAGCCCCGGAACAGCAGGGCCGGGGGCAGGCCCAGCGCCAGCATGCCCAGGTAGCGCAGCACCTCGCCCTGCAGCGCCTCGGGCACCTGCGCCCAGCGCAGCACCGGCGCCGGCGCCAGCAGCAGCGCCATGCCCAGCACGCAGGTCAGGGCGCAGATGTAGAGCGCCTGGCGCACCGAGCGTCCCACGTCCTCGAAGCGCCGCGCGCCCCGCAGCTCGGCCCAGACCGGCAGCAGCGCCTGCACCACGCCCATCAGCGCGACGTAGACGCTGATGAACACCGCCGAGCCGACCGACAGCGCCGCCAGCGCCTGCTCGGAGTGGCGCCCGGCCACCACCGTATCGGCCACGCCGAAGGCCATGACCGCGAGCTGGCCGGCCAGCACCGTCACGGCATGGCGGGCGATCGCCGGCAGTTCGCTGCGCGGGCGGCCTGCGGGGGGTGGAGTGGCCGTCACCGGGTCAGAAGCGGCGGCGGAACAGATGAACCGTCTCGTTGCGGTCGGCCGGGCGCGGGATGGTCGCCACCAGCGTCCATTGCGCCGGATCGGTCACGCCGGCCAGCGCGCCGACCGCGTCCGGATACACCGCCAGCCACTCGCAGCGCTGCGGGCCGGTCACCGGGTACAGCCGCAGCCGGCCGTGGTACTGGAAGGCCGCCACCTGGGCCCGGCTGAAGCCGAAGAACGACAGGCAGTGGGCCGGCCCCAGCACCGCGCTGGCCTGGCGCACCTGCGGGCCGTAGCTGCGGGCGTAGTCCAGCAGCGGCAGCCACAGCGTCATCAGCAGCAGCCAGCACAGCGCCGCGCCGCCGGCCGGCAGCACCACGCTCTTCCACAGCGCCGACTGGTGGCGCCCGATGCGCCAGCGCACCAGCCAGGCCCAGGCCAGCGTCGCCGCCAGCGCCAGCAGCAGCGCCAGCCAGGAGAAGCTGGCCACGAAGCCCGGCGCCAGCTTGGCCACGTTGGCCGCCGGCTGGCGCGGGAAGCCGGTCTGCATCGCCACCCAGATCACCCAGATGGTGACGGCCGAGCCGGTGAAGAACAGCAGCGTGAACCAGTCGACCAGCGCGCCCACGCTGCGGCTGAGCGTGGGCAGCGCGAAGGCCGCCAGCGCGGCCAGCGCCGGCAGGCCCAGCAGCAGCGCACGGTCGGCCGGCTCGGTGCTCAGGGTGGCGAGCAGGGCGATCGCCGCGAACCAGGCCGGCAGCGCCAGGTGGCGGTGCACCTCCAGCGCCGCGAACTGCCGGCGCCAGCGCCACAGCGTCCACAGCGCCAGCGGCCAGGTCGGCCAGGTGAACCACAGCAGCAGCCGGCCCAGGCTGGCCCAACTGCGTTCGGAGCCCGGGGCGGTGATGCGCCAGGCCCAGACATCGGTCCAGCAGCCCAGCAGCGCGGCGGCCCCGCTGGCCAGCGCGGCGACCGCCGCCCAGCGCAGGAAGGCGCCGCGGGCCTGCGGCTCCTGCCGGGCTTCCAGCAGCGCCAACGCCGCCCCTCCCGCACCGAACAGCACCGCCAGCGCGGGCGCGCCGGACAGCACCAGGCCGGCCAGCCCCGTGGCCAGACTGGCGCCGGCCAGCATCGGGCGGTAGGGCGACGCGGCGATGGCAAAGAAGGCGAGGGCGCCGAACGCGAGCTGGGTCAGGTAGGCGGTCACCTCGTGCGACAACTGCGCCAGCCCCAGGCAGGCGATCAGCGCCAGCACGCCGCCGTCGGCGACCGCGCGCGCGTAGTCCCTGGGGCGCGCCTCGCCGCCGAAGGCGAAGGCCACCGGCTGCGCCCGCGGCCCGAGCGCCAGGCAGTAGACGCCGTACCAAGTGGCCGCCAGCGTCAGCACCAGCAGCCCGATGAAGGGGATGCGCGCGGCCAGGTCCGGCTCGATCCAGGCCGGGGCCAGTTGCAGCGCCCAGGCGCCGAGCCAGTAGGGCAGCAGGCCGTGGGTCTGCGGCGCCATGCCGCCCAGCAGCGGCTGCCACCAGTCGGTGCGGCCTTCGGCCAGCTCCAGCATGTAGCCGAAGGAGGCGATGTCCACGTTCTTCCAGGGGCCGCGGCCGATGAAGCCCGGCAGCACGTAGGCCGCGCAGAACAGCAGCAGCGCCCAGCGCGGCATGCGGCGCACGGCGCTCTGGGCCACGATGGCGGGGGTCGGCGGTGTGGTCACGGCGTGGAGGGGAAAAGAAAAAAGGCAGCGCGGAAACCCGGGCTGCCTCTACTGTCTGGGCCCTGCCGCAGGGGCCGGGCCGGGAACGCGGGTCGCTTACTTGGCGGCGGTCTTGCCGAAGCGGTTGCGGAAGCGCTCGACGCGGCCGCCCATGTTGTCCACCGACTTCTGCGTGCCGGTGTAGAACGGGTGCGACTCGCTGGAGGTGTCCAGCTTGAACAGCGGCAGCTCGCGGCCGTCGTCGGTCTTGGCCGTTTCCTTCGTGTTCACGCAGGAGCGGGTCACGAACTTGAAGCCGTTGGACAGGTCCACGAAGAGCACTTCGCGGTAATTGGGGTGAATGCCTTCTTTCATGGCACGGTCCTTTCAAGGGTCTGCTGCGGTAGCCACGCCGCACCCATTGCGACGCACTTTCCGCGGAAAAGCCTGCGATTATCGCACAGGGGCCGCAGGCGCCGCGGCGGCCATGCGGCCCCAGACGCGCTCCACCACCGGGCGCGTGTTGTGCCGCAGCCGGAAGGCGACGACGTCCACCCGGGTGCACCAGCGTGCATCCGCCGCGGGCACCAGCGACGGGAAACGGCCCTGCGCCACGCAACTGTCCGGCAGCCAGGCCAGGCCCATGCCTTGCTCGGCCATGGCGGCCAGCACGTCGGTCATCGCCGACTCGACCACGGCCTGGCCCTGCGGCGAGGGGCCCTCGGCATCCAGCACCGAGCGCACCACGCGCGAGAAATAGACGGTGGGCGAGTACATCAGCAGCGGCGCGGGGCGCTCGGCCGTGTCCGGCAGTGCGAAGCGCGGCGCCCGCTCGCCCGCGCCGGCCGCCACGCTGTAGGGGCGCAGCGTTTCCGTGTCCAGCAGGAGGTGCTCGTGGCGGCCGGGGTCTGGCGCGATCGGGCTGGCCGCGTGCAGGTAGCCGATCACCAGATCCACCGTGCCCTCGGACAGCGCCTGCATGGTGTCGAGCACGTTGCCGGTGTTCACGGACAAGCGCGCATCCAGCCCCCTGCTCCAGTCGCCCCACCACGGCGCGAGCCGCGTGGCGGCCAGCGCGTAGGGCATGGCCAGCTTCACGATGTTGCTGGCGCTGTCGCCCGCGGCCTCGGCGCGCACGTCATCGATCTGCGCCAGCAGCGCCACGGCCGAGGCCCGGAAGCGCTCGCCCGCCTCGGTGAAGCGCAGGGGAAAGCAGGTGCGGTCCACCAGCGCCGTGCCGAGCCACTGCTCCAGCGCCTGGATGCGCCGGCTGAATGCCGCCTGCGACACATTGCGCAACTCCGCCGCGCGCGTGAAGTTGCGCACGTCCGCCAAGGTCACGAAGTCCTGAATCCAGCGGGTTTCCATTCATCCTCCTTTGCGTGCCGGCGATGCTCGCACGGGCACGGCCGTCATCACACCAAACCGCGTTGCGCCATGCAATCGGTTTTGCGCATGGCCCATGCGCGCCGCCCATGGCGCGATTTGCGCCCATGGCATTGGACGCGCCCGCGCACGCTGGAAATACTGAGCCCATCCACACACAACCGAAGGAAAGCGCAATGGACCCCCTGCTCAGAGAAGCCGCCAAGGAATTCATGGTCCGCTACGGCGGAGACAGCTTCCCCAGCCTGTTTCGCAGCGCCAAGGGCTGCATCGTCACGGACGACACCGGCCGCGAGATCCTGGACTTCACCTCCGGCCAGATGTGCGCCACCATCGGCCACAACCACCCGGCCATCGTCCAGGCCGTGCAGGAGGCCGGCGAGAAGGCCTACCACCTGTTCAGCGGCATGATCCCCGAGGTCGTGGCCCAGCTTGCACGGACCATGGCCCGCGACTGGATGCCCCGGGGCCTGAGCAAGTCGATTTTCATCAACACCGGCTCCGAGAGCAACGAAGTGGCCCTGCGCATGGCCAAGATGCACACGCAGGGCTACGAGGTCCTGGCCGTGGGCGGTTCCTGGCACGGCGTGACCGGCGCGGCCTCGGCCGCCTCCTTCGCCAGCGACCGCAAGGGCTACGGCGTGCATGTGCCCGGTGTCTTCGTCATGCCCGAGCCCAACATGTACCGCCCCTACATCGGCGGGCTGGACGGGGAGGCCTCGGCCTTGGCCTGCCTGGAGCTCGGGCTGAAGATGTTCGACATGGCCAGCACCGGGCGGCGCGCGGCCATCATCATCGAGCCGATCATCAGCGCCGGCGGCGTGCTGGTGCCGCCCAGGTCGTACCTGCAGGCGCTGCGCAAGGCGGCCGACGAGCGCGGCATGCTGCTGATCTTCGACGAGGCGCAGACCGCCTTCGGGCGCATCGGCCACCGCCACGCCGCCGACTTCTTCGGCGTCACGCCGGACATCATGTCGGTCTCCAAGACCATGGGCGGCGGCCTTCCGCTGGCAGCGGTGTCCACCACGCCGAAGATCGAGCAGGACATCCACGACAAGGGCTTCACCTTCTATACCAGCCACGTGTCGGACCCGCTGCCCGCCACCGTCGGCCTGGCCGTGCTGCGCACCATCCAGCAAGAGGGCCTGATCGAGCGCGCCCGCACCATGGGCGCCTATCTGCGCCAGCGCCTGCAGGAACTGCAGTCGCGCTACGAGGCCATTGGCGACGTGCGCGGCGAAGGCATGCTGCTGGGTGTGGAACTGGTCAAGAGCCGCGAGACGCGCGAGCCCTATCACGCGCTGGGCGCGATCACCACGCAGCGCTGCTACGAACTGGGCCTGAGCATGAACATCCGGCGCCGCCCGGAACGCGGCTCGGTGTGGCGCATCGCACCGCCGCTCACCGCCACGCAGGGCGAGATCGACCGCGGCGTGGACATCCTCGACCAGGCGCTGCGCCACAGCCTGGACGAGATCGCGCGCAACCGCCTGATCGCGGCCTGAGCCTGGTCCACCAACACAAGGAGACAAGCATGCAACCCGGACCCATCGCCTGGGGCGCCGCGCTGGCCGCCCTGCTGCATCTGCCCGCCATGGCCCAGACCCAGGGCACGCTGGAGAAGGTGAAGGCCAGCGGCGCGCTCGTGCTCGGCGTGCGCGAGGCTTCGGCGCCGCTGTCCTACATGCTGGGCAGCAGCCAGTACGTGGGCTATCACGTGGAACTGTGCGAGCGTATCGCCAGAAGCCTGTTCCCGCAGGCGCAACTGCGCTACCAGGCCGTCACCTCGCAGAACCGCATGCCGCTGGTGCAGAACGGCACGGTCGACCTCGAATGCGGCTCCACCAGCAATACCGCCTCGCGCAAGGAGCAGGTGGATTTCGCCAACACCACCTACATCACCGAGGCGCGTTATGCGGTGAAGAAAAGCTCGGGCATCGAAAGCACCGAGCAGCTGGCGGGCAGGACCATCGTCACCACCACCGGCACCACGCTGGTGCCGCGCCTGCGCAAGCTCGAGCGCGACGGCCTGAAGTTCACCCTCATCCTGGCCAAGGACCATGCCGAGAGCATGCTCATGGTGGCGCAGGGCCGCGCCGACGCCTTCGCTATGGACGACAACACGCTGGCCGGCAACATCGCCCTGCTCAAGAATCCGCAGGACTTCCGCATCGTCGGCACGCCGCTCGGGCGCGAGCCCATCGCGCTCATGCTCCGGCGCAATGACGCGGCCTTCAGACAGGCGGTGGACGCGGAGATCTCCAGGCTCATCGAGTCGGGCGAGCTGCGCGCCATGTACGACAAGTGGTTCATGGCCCCCATCCCGCCGGCCAACGTCAGCCTCAACCTGCCGTTCCCCCCATCGCTGGAGGCGGCCTTTGCGCGGCCGAATGCCGATCCGGCGGAAGCCTATGCGGTGCCGTAGGAGGAGAGTTTGACGATGGATATTTAGGTGAGAATGGCTGCAGCCCAGGTTTTTACTGGGCCTATAGCTATCTATTTGATAGTGCTGCTGCGCGCCATGGGCTTTCTCCGGGGAACACGGGTGACGACACGCTCTGATGTCGGCGACCTCCTGTGAAGATGCGTCGGCCTGGGTTATGGCGGGTCGGCCGGGTCCGCTGCCTGCTCCGGCCGCGGGCCGGTGTAGGCGGCACGCGGGCGGATCGGGCGGTCGTTGCCGCGCTGCTCCAGCGCATGCGCGAGCCAGCCGATGGAGCGGCCCAGCGCGAACAGGCCAAACGCCGCACCCGGCGGCAGCCCCAGGTGCCGGCGCACGGCCACCAGTGCGAAGTCCACCGAGGGCTGCTGCCCGAGTAGTGCGCGCGCCTCGTCGATCAGTGCCTGCCATTCGGCATGCTGCGGCAGCAGCCGCTCCAGCAGCAGGGCCGCCCTGGCATCGCCCTGGGGGTACAGGTGGTGGCCAAAGCCGGGCAGGTCTTCGCCGCGCGCCAGGCGCTGGCGCAGTCTGGCAGCCGGCTCTGCGTCGCCGACTTCATCCCACAGCGCCTCGATCCGCGCGGTCGTGCCGCCGTGCCTGCCGCCGGTCAGCGCCGCCAGCCCGCCGACCACGGCGGCGCGCAGGCTGGCGCCGGTAGAGGCCACGCAGCGCGCGGTGAAGCTCGACGCGTTGAGTTCGTGGTCGGCGCACAGCACCAGCGTCATGCGCACCAGCTCCGCACCTTGCGCGTCCAACCGCCAGGCCTGGGCGCACTGATGGTGGAGCGGGGCGGTGCCGGGTGCCGTGCCCAGCAGGCAGGCCGCGAGCAGGCGCACCAGCGCGCCGCAGCCTTCGGCCAGGCGCGAGGGCGCGCTTTGCCACTGCGCGGTCGGGGCGTCTTCGCTGGCAATGGTGAACAGCGGCAGCAGGGTTTCCTCGGCGCGGCGTCCGGCCAGGTGCGCCCGCATGGCGGGCAGGGCCGCCGCCTCTGGTGCCGCGTGCGCGCCGAAGGCGGCGTCCACCGGGCATTGCCAGAGCAGTGCGGCCAGGTCTTCCGCCGTGGCCGAGCCCGCCAGCGCCATGGCGCTTTTGCCGCGGTAGTAGAGCTGCCCGTCCTCGATCAGCGTGATGGACGACTCCAGCACCGGCAGCCCCCAGCTCAGCGCGGCCTTGGCCACTTCCCTGGGTTTGCGGCCGCGTGTGCGCTGCCGGGCCAGTTGCTCCACGTCCGTCTGCAGGTAGCGGCTTTCACGCGGGCTGCCGCCCGGTTGGGCATGCAGCAGGCCGCGGCTGACGTAGGCATAGAGCGTCTGGCGCGCGACGCCCAGGTGCGTGGCGGCTTCCTGGGCACTGAAGTAGCGGGGCATGGCGCGGTCTGGCATCTTTATATTGACAATATAAATCAATATTGACAATTAATTCGGCCTGCCTATTCTGGAGAACCCTTCATCCACGAGCCTTGCCATGTCCGTGTCTCGCTACCTTCGAGAAATCTGGCGCGCCGTCCACGGCGACCCGGCGCATCTGTCCCGGCTTTCCTTCACCGGGCAGGGTGAACTGCCCTCGGTGTTCCAGGTGACGGACCTGGCCGCGGCCACGATCGGTGCGGCGGGCCTGGCCGTGGCCGAACTGGTGGCGCTGGCCGGCGGGGCGTGGCCGCAGGTGCAGGTGGACCGGCGCCTGGCCTCGTTCTGGTTCGGCAGCTCGCTGCGCCCCCAGGGCTGGAAGATGCCGCCGATATGGGACGCCGTCGCCGGCGACTACCGCGCGGCCGATGGCTGGATACGCCTGCACACCAATGCGCCGCACCACCGCGCTGCGGCATTGGCCGTGCTGGGCACGCCGGCCGACAGGGAAGCGGTGGCCCGCGCCGTGGCCGGCTGGCAGGCCAGCGCGCTGGAGGCCGCCATCGTCGAGCAGGGCGGCTGCGCCGCCATCATGCGCAGCCTGGAGGCCTGGGCCGGGCATCCGCAAGGAGCGGCCGTGAATGCCGAACCGTTGCTGCACGTGGCGCAGGCTGCCGCCGTGGAAAAGCCCGACTGGCGCATCGGGCCGGATCGGCCGCTGCAAGGCATCCGCGTACTGGACCTGACGCGTATCCTGGCCGGCCCGGTGGCCACGCGCTTTCTGGCCGGTTTTGGCGCCGACGTGCTGCGCATCGACCCGCCCGGCTGGGAGGAGCCCGGCACCGTGCCCGAAGTCGTGCTGGGCAAGCGCTGCGCGCGCCTCGATTTGAAAACCCCCGCTGGCCTGGCAACGCTGGAGGGCCTGCTGCAGCAGGCCGACGTGCTGGTGCACGGCTACCGGCCCGAGGCCCTGGCGCGCCTGGGGCTGGATGCGCGGCGCAGGCGCGAGCTCAATCCGGGGCTGGTCGATGTATCGCTAGATGCCTACGGCTGGTCCGGCCCCTGGCAGGGGCGCCGGGGCTTCGACAGCCTGATCCAGATGAGCACCGGCATCGCAGACGCCGGCATGCGCCGCCTGGGCCGGGACCGCCCCACGCCCTTGCCGCTGCAGGCCATCGACCACGCCACCGGCTACCTGTTGGCCACCGCCGCCGTGCGCGCTCTGGCGCAGCGCGTGCGCACCGGCGCCGGCTGCGAGGCGCGCGCCTCGCTTGCCCGCACCGCCCATCTGCTGGCGCAGTTTCCGAGCGAGCAAGGCGCGCCGCTGGCCCCCGAAACCCCCGGAGACCTGTCCCCCGCCATCGAGGCCACAGGCTGGGGCCCGGCCCGGCGCGTGCGGGTGCCGCTGGCGGTGCAGGGCGCGCCTATGCACTGGGCGCGCCCCGCGCCCTTGCTGGGTTCATCCACGCCCGACTGGTAACCCACAGCCGCCAACAAAAACGCCCCGCAGGGCGGGGCGCATTCTGTAAAAACCCAGAACACAGAGGAACCGGCTTTGCCGGGCCTCAGGTGTTGCCCCCTGCAAGGGGGGAGGCGGCCACACGAAGTGGGCAAGCCTGGGGGTTAGCCCCAATACTGTTCACATAGAAAAAATACAAGCATAATTCCCCTCCATCGAGACAAGGAGGGCTGGATTCCATGGCGAGAAGCCGCAAGTCACTGCCCGAGAAGGTCGACATGGCGCACCTGATCAGCACCGGGGTATTGGCCAGCGTCTGTCCCAGAGCGTTGAT
>NZ_JAELTO010000007.1 GCF_016428875.1 Xylophilus sp. ASV27 | reverse complement strand
CCGGCGAGAACAGCCCAGTCCTCGCTCCAGTCGAACTGGAAGGCCTCGCCCGGACCGAAGGCCAGGGGAACGAAGGTACCTCGGCCAGTGGTCTGCTGGGCCACAAGGCGCTGCTCGTGCCAGAGGCGGGCAAAGGCCGCTACGCGGTTGTAGGAGCCGCCGTAACCGAGCGCCTGCAGATCCACGTGCATCTGCTTGACGGTTCGCCGCTGCTTGCGGGATCGGCCAGCTTCCGTCTTGAGCCAGCCGGCGAGCTTCAAGGCGAAGGGGTCGAGCTTGGAAGGGCTGACCCGCTTGGCGTAGTGGGGCTCGACCTCGCCTGCGCGCAGGTACTTGCGGATGGTGTTGCGCGAGAGGCCCGTGCGGCGGGCGATCTCCCTGATGGACAGCTGCTCTCGCAGGGCCCAGCGCCTGATGACACTCAGTGTTGCCACGTCTATCACTCCTGGTCTCCTGCTGCTCAACGAAGCAGCAGGTTAGGGTTAGTACGTGGGTCAGGTTTGGATGGAAATCCTGGGGGTTAGTGGGTCACTTCTGCGTGGAAATCAACATGTAGCCGAAGTTCGGTGTCCTGCGATGCGTGGCCGACGATCAGTTCAGCGTCGCCGATGGGCACCCCGCGCACGTGCATGCGCGTGATGGCGGTGTGCCTGAACGAATGGAACACTTTCTTGGCAGTCTTCAGATCGCAGTCGCGCAGATGCTCCGAGTACACGCGGGAGAGGTGCTTCGAGGGATCGTTCTTCCGCGTCTTGTTCATCGGGCGATGCGGAAACAGCGCCTGTGCGCCCGCCAGGCGCAGCTTCTCGACGTAGGCCAGGAAGCCTAGTTCGACGAGCGCCGTCGCGATGGGAATCCTGCGGACGGAGTTCTGGGTCTTAGGCCCGTCGCTGTCGTTGAGCTCCTCGGTGATGTTGATCACCCACAGCTGCGATGGCGCGTCGAGCACGATGTCGGCCACGCGCAAGCCGACGAGTTCTCCCGCGCGTGCGCCGCTGAAGAGCGCCAGCAGCGGCGCCCAGAAGTCATCCGCGGCGTTCAGGTTGCGAAGATAGCGCTTCGGCTCGAAGATGCTCTGGATCTCGACCTCATCGAAGAGGTCGTAGTGGTTGGACTTCTTCTCCTTGCTGGAGATCACGCGGTATTGGGTGGTGGCGCGGGCGAAGGCCTCGTCGATCGGGTTGACGGCGATCCAGTCGTTGGCCAGCGCCTGCACGAAAAAGTCTTGGAGGTGGCCAAGAGCTTTCTTGATCGTGCGGGCGTTGAGCGTCTTCAGCTCAGCTTTTGTCGGCTCAGCCGCGGTGTCTTCGGACGACGTCGCCGCACGCTTGCGGTCTGCGATGGCCACCTTGGCGGCCTTCGACGGACGCTTGGCGTAGCGATCGACGAAACCCTTGACGTCGGACCGGGCGATTTCGTGGACACAGACGGTCTCGCGGTCGCGGCCTTGGGCGACCAAGTCGTCGAGCAGCATGGTCAGCGTGCGCAGCTTCTCGCCGGGCGTGCTGCGGGTGCCGCGTGTGACCTCGGCGGCCGATCCCGAGTTGGCGGCAGCGACGAATTGCTGGATGGCCTCGACCATCGGCGTCGGGCGTGCGACGCGGTGGGCGCCGCTGGCGGCCTGCTTGAGGTCTTGCACCAGGCCGGCCATCGCCTTGCCCGGGTCTTCGCCGCGCCGGATGGCCTGCATCAGCGCGTCACGCAGGTCACTGTTCTGCGTCAGGAAGCTCTGGAACAGGCGAAGGTCTTCGTCGGTCTTGATCTCGGCTTCGATGCCGCCCGGCAACTTCAGGTTGAGCGGGTTGATCAGGTGCCGGAGGTCGGCAGTGGGGTCCTTGGACATAGCGGCGCGCAGTCGTTCGAGTTCGAGGTTGAGCTCGAGCGCCAGGATGCGTGCTGTCCGAGAGTCCTTGGTGCGAAGGGAGACTCTGATCTCGCGGCGCGCGCCCAAGCGCTCGCGCAGAGGCACCGGCACGATCCACCGGAAGGTGTAGGTGCCGTGTCGGTTGCGGGCGAGTCGAGCGGGCTTGGCGGCCAAAGTGGATACCCTAGGTGGATACCCCGGCCAAGAAAAAAGCCTCGCAAGTCTTTGACCTGCGAGGCTATTTTAGATTTTGGTGGCGCTTCACGGATTCGAACCGCGGACCTGTGGATTATGATTCCATCGCTCTAACCGACTGAGCTAAAGCGCCGAGCCGCACATTATAGCTTGGGTTTTTAGGCTGCGGCAAGCCGTCAGCGGTGCTGGAACACCGCCTTGCGCTTGTTCAGGAAGGCGTCCATGCCTTCCTTCTGGTCTTCGGTGGCGAACATCGCGTGGAACAGACGGCGCTCGAACATCACGCCGTCGGACAGCCCGCTCTCGAAGGCCCGGTTGACCGACTCCTTTGCCGCCATGACGGCAATGCGCGAGAAATCGCTGATCTGCAGCGCCGCGCCCAGCGCCTCGTCCATGAGCTTGTCGAAGGGCACGACGCGGCTGACCAGGCCGGCGCGTTCGGCCTCGGCGGCGTCCATCATGCGGCCGGTGAGGACCATGTCCATGGCCTTGCTCTTGCCCACGGCGCGGGGCAGGCGCTGCGTGCCGCCGGCACCGGGAATGACGCCCAGCTTGATCTCGGGCTGACCGAAGCGGGCGTTGTCGGCGGCGATGATGAAGTCGCACATCATGGCCAGCTCGCAGCCGCCGCCCAGCGCGAAGCCGCTGACGGCGGCGATCACCGGCTTGCGGATGCCGCGGATGTGTTCCCAGTTGCGGCCGATGTAGTCGCTCTTGTAGACGTCGGCAAAGCCGTACTTGGCCATGGCGCTGATGTCGGCGCCCGCGGCAAAGGCCTTCTCGCTGCCGGTGAGGATGATGCAGCCTATGCGTTCGTCGGCGTCGAACGCGGCCAGGGCGGCGCCCAGTTCGTCCATCAGTTGGTCGTTCAGCGCGTTGAGCTGCTTGGGGCGGTTCAGCGTCACGATGCCGACCTTCTCGGCTTCGATGCGGACTTCTATGGTGTCAAAGCTCATGTGCTTGTCTCTCGCGTGTGCTGTGGTGGAAAAGAACTATAGCCAAGCCGCCATCCGGCGGTCGCGTCAGCCCCTGCGTGCGGCGCGCACGGGCTTTGCCTGCGGCGCCTTCACTCCGTCGAGCCAGGGTGCGGCGCGTGCAGGGTCGTGCAGCGTCAGGCGCCAGGTGCTGTCCTGCTCCGGCAGTTCCAGCGGCAGGCGCAGCAGGCGGCGGTCGCGCGCCACCAGGGCCGTGGCCTTGCGTTCGCTGCCTAGGTAGAGCGCCAGGTCGTCCAGCTTGGTGATGCGCCAGCCGCTGCCGGCGGCCTTGCCCGGCGGCTCGATGCCGATCCATTCGTCGCCCGCTGCGAAGCCCGCGCGTTCGGCGGCACCGCCGCGCAGCACCATCTTGACCTGCACGCCGTTGTTCTCCGCCACCCGCAGGCCCAGGCGCTGGGCGGGCTGCGAAGGGTCCGTCGCCACTTCCACGCCATGCGCGCCGAGCAGGGGCGCCAGCGGCAGTTCGCCGGTGCCGTGGACCCAGGCCGCCAGTTCTGTGGCAAAGCCGCGGCCGGCGAGGGCCTGCAGGGTTTCTGCGAAGTCCTGCTCGCGCATGGGGCCTGCGGCGCAGCGCCGCCACAGTGCCCGCATGGCGTCGTCCAGCGTGGCGCTGCCGGCACTGCGCAGGCTGAGGTCGAAGCACAGGGCGATCAGCGCGCCCTTGGTGTAGTAGCTGATGGTGGCGTTTGCGGTGTTCTCGTCCTGGCGGTAGTACTTGACCCAGGCGTCGAAGCTGGCCTCGGCCGCCGATTGCAGCAGGCGGCCCGGCGCCTGCTGCACCTGGTTGATGGTCTTGCTGAGCAGACGCAGGTAGCCGGCGTCGTCGAGCAGGCCGCAGCGGCGCAGCATCAGGTCGTCGTAATAGCTGGTGAAGCCCTCGAAGAACCAGAGCAGGCGCGTGTAGTTCTCCTGCGTGTAGTCGTAGCGTGCGAACTCCGCCGGCCGCAGGCGCTTGACGTTCCAGGTATGGAAATACTCGTGGCTGATCAGCCCGAGCAGGGTGGTGTAGCCCTCGGACTGCTTGGCCTCGCCGCGTCGCGGCAGGTCGCGTCGGGTGCAGAGCAGGGCCGTGCTGTGCCGGTGCTCCAGGCCACCGTAGCCGTCGTCCACGGCGTTGAGCATGAACACGTAGCGGTCATGCGGCGGCGCACTGCCGTCCGGGTGCCAGAAGTCGATCTGCGCCTCGCAGATGCGCTGGGCGTCTGCGAGCAGGCGCGCGCTGTCGAAGCTGGCGGCGGCGCCGGCGACGACGAAGCGGTGCGGGATGCCGCGCGCGGTGAAGTCGCCACTCCAGAATGTGCCCAACTCGACCGGGCTGTCGGTCAGGGTGTCGTAGCCGTCCGCCAGGTACAGGCCGAAGCCGCGCTTGTCGGTCTTCTGTGCACGCAGCGCGGTGGCGGCCGACCAGCAGCGCGGGAAGCTGGCGGCGGCCAGCTCCAGCGCATGGGCCTGGTCTTCCAGCCCTTCGGCGCGCAGGCACAGGCCGGTGCCGTTTAAGAAGCCGCGCTGCGCATCCAGCCAGCAGGCGCGCACCGAGTTGTCGAAGGCGTAGACCTCGTATTCGAGCACCAGAGGCACGCCGGGGCGGCAGTCGATCTGCCAAGCGCACTTGTCCAGTTGCCGCAGGGCCACCGGTCGGCCACGCTGGCGTGCCGTGAGCCGCTGCAGATGGCGCGCGAACTCGCGCACCAGGTAGCTGCCCGGTATCCATACCGGCAGCGACACCCGCTGGGCGGTGGCGGGCGCGGCGATGGTCAGCGTGACGCGGAAGAGGTGCGCATGGAGATCGGCGGCCTCGACGCGGTAGTGCACGGCGGCGGGTAGGCGGATGGCTGCAGGCATCGGGCGATCAGCGCGCGGCGGACAACTGCTTCTCGATCTGCGCGGCGTCGATGGCGCCCGGCACGCGCGAGCCGTCCGCGAAGAACAGCGTGGGCGTGCCGGTGATCTTGTACTTGCGCCCCAGCGCCACGTTGCGCGTGATGGCGCCGGTGTCGCAGCCCGCGGCGGCGGGAATGGCCTTGTCCCTCAGCATCCAGTCCTGCCAGGCCGCGGCCGGGTCCTTGGCGCACCAGAGCCGGTTGGACTTGTCCACCGAATCGGCGCCGAGGATCGGGTACAGGTAGAGGTGGATGGTGACGTTGTCTATGCTTTGCAGCTCTTTCTCGAAGTGCTTGCAGTAGCCGCAGTTCGGGTCTTCGAACACCGCCAGCTTGCGCTGCCCATTGCCGCGCACGATGGTGAAGGCGTCCGCGGTCGGGAGCGAGGCGAAGTCGATGGCCGTGAGCTTGGCCACGCGCTCGGCGGTCAGGTTCTTGCGCTGGCGCGTATCGAGCATGTCGCCCTGCAGCAGGTAGTCGCCCTTGGGGTCGGTGTAGAACAGGTCGGTGCCCACGCGCACTTCGTACACGCCGGGCATGCCGCTCTTGCGCACCTCGTCGATCTTGGGAAACTGGGGCACGCGCTCGGCCAGATTCTTGCGGATGATGCTCTCCTGGGCGTGCGCAGGGCTGGCCGTGGCCAGGCAGGCCAGGATGATGGAGGCTGCCTTGAGCAGCCGATGGCGGGGATAAGTCAATGCGGTTCTCCGGAGCGCGGTGAAAAGTGGGGCGCCAGACCTCTGAGTACGGCAGGGCCAACGGGTTCAGTGCCTCAGCGCAGGCCCATGGCCTGGCGCGCCAGCCAGGACTTGAGCGGGCCGCTGGTATCGAAGCCGCGCATGCCCCAGTTGCGCACGAGCTGCCAGGGCCGGCCCGGCAGGGCGAACAGCTGTTGCAGTCCGTCGGTGGCGAAGCCCATCGGCCACAGGCCCGCCTTGCGGCTGCGCTCGTAGCTGCGCAGCAGGCGGGCATCGCCCGGGCTGCGCCAGAAGTCGCGCCCGTGCAGCAAGCGCGCCAGTTCGGCCGCGTCGGCCAGGCCAATGTTCAGGCCCTGGCCGGCCAGTGGATGCACGGTGTGCGCGGCATCGCCGAGCAGCACCCAATTGCGGGCCGCGCCCTTGCCGTCGTTGGCGCGCGGCATGGGGCCGGTCCAGCGGTCGGCGCGGGCCAGTTGCAGCGGCCAGTCGGCGCGGGCGCTGGTCAGCGCCATGGCGCCCAGTGCGCGCCCGCTGGCGGCTTCCACTGCGCGGGCGAAGGCGTCGGGCTCGAGGGCCAGCAGCGCCGGGGCGTGGGCCTGCTCGACCGACCAGACCAGGGCCACGTCGTGGCCGCCGCTGCCGCCCATGGGCAGCAGGGCCAGGATGCCGTCGGAGTGGAACCACTGGCGCGCGACGCCGCCATGCGGGCCCTCGCAGCGCAGCCGTGCGGCAATCGCGCGCTGCGGGTAGGGCGTGGTGTCGAAGTCCACGCCGAATTCCGCGCGGGTGGCGCTGGCGCGGCCTTCACAGACGGCGGTCAGGGGCGCGGGGCGGGGCGCATCCAGCATCTCCACGAGCGGCTGGTAACGCACCGCCTCGGCCAATCGGGCTTCCAGCGACGGCACGTCGACGATCCAGGCCAGGGCTTCGGCGCCATGCGCCTCGGCCCGGAAATGCACGGCGCCGCCGTCGTCGCCCTGCACCGCCATGGCGTCGACGGGCGTGCAGGCGTCGCCTTCGGGCCAACTGCGCAGCGACTGCAGCAACTGGCGGGACGCGTCATTGAGGGCATAGGCGCGCACATCGGCCGCGGCGCTGGGGGCCGGGGGCTGTGCCACCAGGCCGACGCGCAGCCGGTCGCGCGCGAGCAAAAGGGCCAGCGCACGGCCCACCACGCCGGCGCCACGGATACAGACATCGAGAGGAGGGGCCATGCCGGGCATTGTAGGGAGCGCGCTGCCGAGGCCCACGGCGCGGCACAATTCCCGCAGGCCGCCGCCCTGGGCTGCCGCAGAACTTCAGAAAGCTCCCCTTGACCTCTGTCGCCCCGTCTTCCATCACCTCCGATTCCGACATGGCGCTCAGCGCGGTGGTGGCCCAGCTCCTTGTGTACCCGGTCAAGTCCTGCGCCGGCATCTCCCTGCAGACCGCCGAGCTGGACGAGACCGGCCTGGCCTGGGACCGCGCCTGGATGGTGGTGGACGCCGAGGGTGAGTTCGTCAGCCAGCGCAGCCTGCCGCGCATGGCCCTGGTGCGGCCGCAGCTCGAGCCCAATGAGCTCGTGCTGCGCGCGCCCGGCATGCTGGCCCTGCACCTGGCACTGGACGCGGCCGAATCGCCCTGCACCGTGCGGGTCTGGAAGGACACGGTGCCGGCCTGGAGCATGGGGCCGCTGGCCGCGCAATGGTTCAGCGACTTCCTGGGGCAGCCGCTGCGCCTGGTGCGCTTCGACCCGGAGCACCGCCGCCTCTCCAGCCTGCAATGGACCGGCGGCATCGAGGCGCCCAACCTGTTCAGCGACGGCTACCCGCTGCTGGTCGCCAGCCAGGCCTCGCTCGACGGCCTGAACCAGCGGCTGCAGCGCGCCGGCCATGCGCCGGTGGGCATCGAGCGCTTCCGGCCCAATCTGGTGCTGGCCGGCACAGAAGCCCACGACGAGGATCGGGTCGACACCATGCATGTCGACACCGGCGATGGCGTCGGGGTGGCGCTGCAGCCGGTCAAGCCCTGCGTGCGCTGCCCCATCCCCAACATCGACCCGGCCACGGCGCATAGCGATCCGGCGGTGGGCGATGCGCTGCAGTCCTACCGGGCCGACCCGCGCATGCAGGGCGGCATCACCTTCGGCATGAACGCCATAGTGCGCGCCGGCGCCGGCCAGGTGCTGCGCGTGGGGCAGGCGGTGCGGGCGGACTGGCGCTTCGACTGACCGGGCCGGCCGGTAAAATCGTGGGCTCGGCGGCCCGGTGGCCGCCCTGTCCTCGCTCTCTCCAGATCCTGAAAGCCCCGCCATGAGCCTCCAATGCGGCATCGTGGGCCTGCCCAACGTCGGCAAGTCCACTCTCTTCAACGCCCTGACCAAGGCCGGCATCGCTGCCGAGAACTACCCGTTCTGCACCATCGAGCCCAACGTCGGCGTGGTGGAGGTGCCCGACCCGCGGCTCGGTCAGCTCGCGGAGATCGTCAAGCCCGAGCGCGTGGTGCCCGCCATCGTCGAATTCGTGGACATCGCCGGCCTGGTCGCCGGTGCCAGCACCGGCGAAGGCCTGGGCAACAAGTTCCTGGCGCACATCCGCGAGACCGATGCCACCGTCAACGTGGTGCGCTGCTTCGAGGACGAGAACGTGGTCCACGTGGCCGGCAAGGTCGACCCGATCTCAGACATCGAGGTGATCCAGACCGAGCTTTGCCTGGCCGACCTGGCCACGGTCGAGAAGGCGCTGCACCGTCATACCAAGACCGCCCGCTCGGGCGACAAGGACGCGATCAAGCTGGTCGCGCTGCTGGAGAAATGCCAGGCCGCGCTCAATGAGAACGTCCCGGTGCGCGCGCTCGAATTCACCAAGGAGGAGCAGCCGCTGGTGAAATCCTTCACGCTGATCACCGCCAAGCCGGCGATGTTCGTCGCCAACGTCGCCGAGGACGGCTTCGAGAACAACCCGCTGCTCGACCGCCTGCGCGAATATGCCGACAGGCAGGGCGCGCCCGTGGTCGCCATCTGCGCCAAGATCGAGGCCGAACTGGCCGAGATGGACGACGAGGACAAGAAGATGTTCCTCGCCGAAATCGGCCAGGAAGAGCCGGGCCTGAACCGCCTGATCCGCGCCGCTTTCAAGCTGCTGGGCCTGCAGACCTACTTCACCGCCGGCGTGAAGGAAGTGCGCGCCTGGACCATCCGCATCGGCGACACCGGCCCGCAGGCCGCCGGCGTGATCCACGGCGACTTCGAGCGCGGCTACATCCGTGCCCAGACCATCGCCTTCGACGACTTCATCGCCTACAAGGGCGAGCAGGGCGCCAAGGACGCGGGCAAGATGCGTTCCGAAGGCAAGGAATACGTCGTCAAGGATGGGGATGTGATGAACTTTTTGTTCAACGTCTGACCTTCCCTTACCCGTGCCAGCCATGCCATGCGCCCCGCCATTGTCTTATCGCGGGGCTTTCTGTTGGCTTCGGCTTCTCGCTGATTCATGCGTGCGCGGCATCTGGCGCGGCCCGCTCCTGGCTGCGTCGGCCCATCCGCCCGATACTCGCGCCCATGGCCCTCACCGTCCACCACCTCGAAAACTCGCGCTCGCAGCGCGTGCTCTGGCTGCTCGAAGAGCTGGGCCAGCCCTATGAGGTCGTGCGCTATGCGCGCGATCCAAAGACGATGCTGGCGCCGCCCGAGCTGCGCGCGGTGCATCCGCTGGGCAAGTCGCCGCTGGTGGTGCTGGACGACGGCAGTGTGCTGGCCGAATCCGGCGCCATCGTGGAGGCGCTGGTCGAGCGCTACGGCGCCGGCCGCCTGTCGCCCGCGCCGGGCAGTCCCGATTTCCTGCGCTACCGCTACTGGCTGCACTACGCCGAAGGCTCGGCCATGCCGCCGCTGCTGCTAAAGCTGGTGTTCGACCGGGTCGAGAAGGCGCCGGCGCCCTTCTTCCTGAGGCCGGTGGTGCGCGGCATTGCCGGCAAGGCCAAGGACGGCTTCGTGCTGCCGCAGATCGGGCTGCACCTCGATTACCTGGAGGGTGAACTGGCGCGCGGCCCCTGGTTCGCGGGCGAGGCCTTCAGCGGCGCTGACATCCAGATGAGCTTTCCCGTCGAGGCCGCCGCCGCGCGCGGCGGGCTGGACCGGTCGCGCCCGCGCCTGATGGACTGGCTGCAGCGCATCCACGCGCGGCCGGCCCACCAGCGCGCGCTCGAGCGCGGCGGCCCCTACGCGCTGCTGGGCTGAGCGGCCAGTTTTTCATGTGAAAAGTGATTGAATCCCAGGTATTTTCTTGGCTTTATGCTATCAAAAATATAGCATCATGACGGAAACACGTAGAGCAGCGCTGCCGTCATCAGCAGATAGCGCAGGAACTTGCCGATCGCCATGTAGAGCAGGCAGGGCCAGAACGGCAGGCGCAGCCAGCCGGCCACCGCGCACAGCGGGTCGCCCACCAGCGGCAGCCAGCTCAGCAGGCAGGCCTTGGGGCCCAGGCGCTCCAGCCAGGCCAGCACCCGCGTGTGGTGTTTGGAGTGGCGGTACTTGTCGGCCACCTTGTGCGCGCCGTAGCCGATCCACCAGTCCAGCGCGCCGCCCAGCGTATTGCCCATGGTGGCCACGGCCACGGCCTGCCAGAACAGGTCCGGATTGAGCTTGAGCAGGCCGAACAGCACGGGTTCGGAGCCGATCGGCAGCAGCGTGGCGGAGATGAAGGACGCCACGAACAGGGTGCTGAGCCCGTATTGCGGCAGGGACAGGAGTTGGAGGGCGGTGTCGAGCCAGGCTTGCATGGGGCGGCAGTATGCAGCCTTGCGCCGCCCGGCGCGGGGCGGCGCGTGGCGGGGCGCCTTCCGCATATTCCCTTGCGGGTGCACAACGAATCGTAACGCGTCCGGGTTGCTGCAAATTTGGGCAGATAGAATCACGCCTCCCCCGCCGCGCCCGACCCTTTTCCCCGCTCCATCCACGCCATGCAGATCGGCTCCATCGTCCTGCCGAACCGCCTGTTCGTCGCCCCCATGGCGGGCGTGACGGACCGGCCGTTCCGCATGCTGTGCAAGTCGCTCGGCGCTGGCTATGCGGTGAGCGAAATGGTCACTTCGCGGCGCGACCTCTGGAACAGCCTGAAGACCTCGCGCCGCGCCAACCACGAGGGCGAGACCGCGCCGATCGCGGTGCAGATCGCCGGCACCGACGCGGCCATGATGGCCGAGGCGGCGGTCTACAACATCGAGCGCGGCGCGCAGATCATCGACATCAACATGGGCTGTCCGGCCAAGAAGGTCTGCAACAAGTGGGCCGGCTCGGCGCTGATGCAGGACGAGCCGCTGGCGCTGTCCATCGTCGAGGCGGTGGTCGCCGCGGCCGCGCCGCACGGCGTGCCGGTCACGCTGAAGATGCGCACCGGCTGGTCTGCCGGGCACAGGAACGCGGTGGCCATCGCGCGCGCGGCCGAGTCGGCCGGCGTGCAGATGCTGACCGTGCACGGCCGCACCCGCGAGCAGGGCTACCGCGGCCAGGCGGAGTACGACACCATCGCCGCGGTCAAGGCCGCGGTGCGCATTCCGGTGGTGGCCAACGGCGACATCACCACGCCAGAGAAGGCGCGCGACGTGCTCGCCGCCACCGGCGCCGACGCCATCATGGTCGGCCGCGCGGCCCAGGGCCGGCCCTGGATCTTCCGCGAGATCGGCCACTTCCTCGCCACCGGCGAGCACCTGGCGCCGCCGCTGGTGGCCGAGGTGCGCCGCCTGTTGCTGGAGCACCTGGAGCAGCACTATTCGCTGTATGGCGAGCTGACCGGCGTGCGCAGCGCGCGCAAGCACATCGGCTGGTACGTGCGCGGGCTGCCCGGCGGCGAGGCGTTCCGCGCCCGCATGAACCGGCTGGACGACTGCGCCGCGCAACTGCGGGCGGTGGGCGATTATTTCGAGGTGCTGGCGCGCTCCATGGATCGCATGCCGGCGCAGGCCGAGGGCGAAGGGGTGGACGAAGCGGAGGCGGCCCTCGACGCCGCCACCTGACAAGAATCACTAGGAAGCCACGAGAATGAGCAAGCAAAACATAGAGGCGTGCATCCGCGACAGCCTGCAGGGATATTTCCGCGACCTGGGAGGCGAGCAGCCGCACGGCATGTACGACATGCTGATCCAGGTCATGGAAAGGCCCCTGCTGGAAGTCGTCATGACCGAAGCCGCGCACAACCAGTCGCGCGCCGCGGACTGGCTCGGCTTGAATCGCAACACCCTGCGCAAGAAACTGGTCGAGCACAACCTGCTCAAGTAGGCGCACCCCCAGGCTGCGCACTGCGTGTCTTCGCCAACCCCCTTGCAGGGGGCGGTACCGGCGGCCCGGCAGAGCCGGTTGCGCGGTACCCCTGAACAGCATCTTTCCGAACCTTCAAGAATTACATGGCCCTGACCGCACTCCTTTCCGTGTCCGACAAGACCGGCATCGTCGACTTCGCCCGCGCGCTGCATGGCCTGGGCGTGCGCTTGCTCTCCACGGGCGGCACGGCGCAACTGCTGGCCAAGGAAGGCCTGCCGGTCACCGAGGTGGCCGAGGTCACCGGCTTTCCCGAAATGCTCGACGGCCGGGTCAAGACCCTGCACCCCAAGGTGCACGGCGGCCTGCTGGCGCGGCGCGACCTGCCCGCGCACATGGCCGCGCTCGAGGAGCACGGCATCGCCACCATCGACCTGCTGGTGGTCAACCTCTATCCGTTCGAGGCCACCGTGGCCAAGCCCGGCTGCACGCTGGAGGACGCGATCGAGAACATCGACATCGGCGGCCCGGCCATGGTGCGCAGCGCCGCCAAGAACTGGAAGGACGTGGGCGTGCTCACCGACGCCGCGCAGTACCCGACCGCGCTGGCCGAACTGCGCGCCCACGGCCGGCTCTCCGACAAGACCCGCTTCGCGTTCTCGGTCGCCGCCTTCAACCGCATCGCCCAGTACGACGCGGCCATCAGCAACTACCTGTCCGCGCTGCAGGACGACGGCACGGCCTCGGCCTTCCCGGCGCAGAGCAACGGCAGCTTCATCAAGCTGCAGGACCTGCGCTACGGCGAGAACCCGCACCAGCAGGCCGCCTTCTACCGTGACCTGCACCCGGCGCCGGGCTCGCTGGTCACGGCCCGGCAGTTGCAGGGCAAGGAGCTGAGCTACAACAACATCGCCGACGCCGACGCCGCCTGGGAATGCGTCAAGAGCTTCGACTCGCCGGCCTGCGTCATCGTCAAGCATGCCAACCCCTGCGGCGTGGCGCTGGGCGCCGACCCGCTGGAGGCCTATTCCAAGGCGCTGAAGACCGATCCGACCTCGGCCTTCGGCGGCATCATCGCCTTCAACCAGCCGCTCGACGCGGCAGCGGCGCAGGCCGTGGTCAAGCAGTTCGTCGAGGTGCTGATGGCGCCGGCCGTCACGCCCGAGGCGCTGGAAGTGTTCAAGGGCAAGGCCAACGTGCGCATCCTCGAGATCCCGCTCGAGGGCGTGCAGCGCGACGGCCGGACCGCCTGGGCGCGCGGGCAGAACGCGCAGGACGTCAAGCGCGTCGGCTCCGGCCTGCTGGTGCAGAGCGCCGACAACCACGAACTGACGCTGGCCGACCTGAAGGTCGTCACCCGGCTGCAGCCCACGCCGCAGCAACTGCAGGACCTGCTGTTCGCCTGGAAGGTGGCCAAGTACGTCAAGAGCAATGCCATCGTCTTCTGCAAGGACGGCATGACCATGGGCGTGGGCGCGGGCCAGATGAGCCGGCTCGACTCCGCCCGCATCGCCAGCATCAAGGCCGAGCACGCCGGCCTGGACCTGGCCGGCACGGCGGTGGCGAGCGACGCCTTCTTCCCGTTCCGCGACGGCCTGGACGTGGTGGTGGACGCCGGCGCCACCTGCGTCATCCAGCCGGGCGGCAGCATGCGCGACCAGGAAGTGATCGCCGCCGCCGACGAGCGCGGCGTGGCCATGGTGTTCAGCGGCGTGCGGCATTTCCGCCATTGAAATAGACCTACCCCCAGACTGCGCGCTGCGCGTCTTGGCCTACCCCCTTGCAGGGGGCACATCCTGCGGACCGGCACAGCCGGTTCCGCGGATGTTCTGGCATGGCCTGCTCCGCGGCCCTTTGTTTCTTGGTGGTTCATGCGCTGCCGGTGGAGTCCTGGCGCTGGAGATGGCTGGGCAGAGAAAAAGGCGGCCGCGGCCGCCTTTTTTGATAAAAAGTGCTTGAAGCCCAGGTACTTCCTTGGTTTATTGCTATCTATTTCATAGCAAATCAAAGATCTCGCGCGCGGCTGCCACGGTGGCTGCGATGTCTGCTTCGGTGTGCGCCGCGCTGACGAAGCCGGCCTCGTAGAGCGCCGGCGCGATGTACACGCCGCGCTCCAGCAGGCCGTGGAACAGCGTGTTGAAGCGCGCGCCGTCGGTCTTCATCACCTCGCCGTAGTTCTGCGGCAGGTGGTCCAGCAGGAAGAAGCCGAACATGCCGCCCTCGCAGTCGGCGCTGAAGGGTACGCCCGCCGCCGCCGCTGCAGCGCTCAGTCCGTCGACCAGCGAACGGGTGCGCGCCGACAGCGCCTCGAAGAAGCCGGGCCGGCTGATTTCCTTGAGCGTGGCCAGCCCGCAGGCCGTGGCCACCGGGTTGCCCGACAGCGTGCCGGCCTGGTAGACCGGGCCGAGCGGCGCCAAGTGTTCCATGATGGCGCGCGAGGCGCCGAAGGCGGCCAGCGGCATGCCGCCGCCGATCACCTTGCCCAGCACCGTGATGTCGGGGCGGATGCCGAGCACGCCCTGGGCGCTGCCCAGGCCCACGCGCAGGCCGCTCATCACCTCGTCGAAGATCAGCAGCGCGCCGTGGCGGCTGCACAGCTCGCGCGCGGCCTGGGCGAAGGCCTGCGAGGCGCGCACGAAGTTCATGTTGCCGGCGATCGGCTCGATGATGATGCAGGCGATGTCCGCGCCCTGCTCGGCGAAGGCGGCCTCCAGCGCGGCGACGTTGTTGTACTCGAGCACCAGCGTGTGCTGCACCACCTCGGGCGGCACGCCGGCCGAGGTCGGGTGGCCGAAGGTCGCCAGGCCCGAGCCGGCCTTGACCAGCAGCGCATCGGCATGGCCGTGGTAGCAGCCCTCGAACTTGATGATGGTCTTGCGCCCGGTGGCGCCGCGCGCCAGACGGATCGCGCTCATGCCGGCCTCGGTGCCGGAGCTGACCAGGCGCACCATCTCGATCGAGGGCACCAGGCGGATGATCTCCTCGGCCAGCTCGATCTCGCGCTCGGTCGGCGCGCCGAAGGAGAAGCCGTCGAGCGCGGCCTTCTGCACCGCCTCCAGCACGGCCGGATGGCCGTGGCCCAGGATCATCGGGCCCCAGGAGCCGATGTAGTCGATGAAGCGCTGGCCGTTGGCGTCCCAGAAATACGCGCCCTCGGCGCGCCGCACGAAGCGCGGCGTGCCGCCGACGGCGCGGAAGGCGCGCACCGGGGAATTGACGCCGCCGGGAATGACGGCCTTGGCGCGCTCGAACAGCGGCAGGTTCAGGTCGGGAGGGGAGGAGGTCACGGCAGGGGGGTGCAAGTCAGTGCTGGGTGTCATGGGGTGGCATCACGAAGCCTTCGAGGGCCCGCTTCCCGGGGTCCTGGGCGGCTTCGTCGGTTTCGGATTCTTCCTCGGTCTCGGGCTGGGCCCAGAACATGCGGTCGGGCAGCACGTTGCCCATGCCCGGGCGAAAGCCTGCGTCCAGGCTGCGGTCCAGGTAGTGCAGCGCCTCGGCCGTGGCCTCGGCCAGGTCGTTGCCGTGGGCCACCAGCGCGGCCAGCGCGGCCGACAGCGTGTCGCCCGCGCCGGAGAAGACCGCGTCGAACAGCTCGAACTTGGCCGTGCTCAGCACCGTCTGCGGCGAGGCCAGCACGTTCTCCACAAACTGCTCGGGCAGCGGCACGCCGGTCACCAGTGTGTAGGGCACGCCCATCTCGCCGGCGGCCTTGGCGATGTCGCGCGGCGTCGGGCTGCGCTGGTGCGTCCAGTCCGGCAGCAGCCAGCGCCACAGCGTGCTGTGGTTGCCCACCAGCACCGTGGCCTGGGGCAGCAGCAGCTCGCGGAAGGCGTCCAGGTAGGCTTCGATCTCGTCCTCGCGCCACCAGGACAGGTCGGGCATGTAGGCGATGACCGGCGCCTCCTCGTAGTCGGCGGTGATCTCGGCCACGGCGCTGACGTTCTCCGGCGTGCCGAGAAAGCCGACCTTGACCACGTCGACCTGCATGTCCTCCAGCACCGCCCGCGCCTGCTCGGCCACGGCTTCCTCGTCGAGGGCGAAGTACTCGAAGATGCGCGCGCTGTCGCGCGCGTATGCGCCGGTCGCCACGGTCAGGGCGTGGCCGCCGACCGAGGCGATGGTCACCGCATCCGCGCCCAGGCCGCCCGCGCCGCTCGGGTCGCTGGCGTTGAACACCATTACGCAGGCCGGGCCGTCGTCCTCGGGCAGGTCGTCGTCGTCACGATCGGGGGCGTCGGCTTCGGGCAGGGTCATGGAGCTCCGTCGTATACAGTCGCAGGCGGCGCGCAGGCCGCAGGGACATGCATTGTGCTACGCCCGCGCCGGCCCCTCGGCGTCTTGCCATGGCGACAGTCGCCATGGCGCGAGTCGATACAATCGTTGACATTTTGTTGGAAGCCCCCTTAAGCTGATGACCGACCCCAAAACTTGGATGTGCTTGATCTGCGGCTGGATCTATGACGAATCCGCCGGCGTCCCGGAGGACGGCATCGCGCCCGGTACCCCGTGGGAGCAGGTGCCGATGAACTGGACCTGTCCTGAATGCGGCGCGCGCAAGGAAGACTTCGAGATGGTTCAGATTTGACGCTCGGAGCGGCCCCGCCGGAGCGCCGTCCGGCCTGAGCAAAAACAAAGGGAGCGGCATCGAGTGAACACCAGCGCAACCCGCTGCAAGGTCCTGGTGGTGGACGACAGCAACACCATCCGGCGCAGCGCAGAGATCTTCCTCAAGCAGGGCGGCCACGAGGTGCTGCTGGCCGACGACGGCTTCGATGCGCTGGCCAAGGTCAACGACTATCGGCCGCAACTGATCTTCTGCGACATCCTGATGCCCAAGCTCGATGGCTACCAGACCTGCGCCATCATCAAGCGCAACGCGTGCTTCGCCGCCACGCCGGTCGTGATGCTGTCCTCCAAGGACGGCGTGTTCGACAAGGCGCGCGGCCGCATGGTGGGCTGCCAGGACTACCTCACCAAACCCTTCACCAAGGACCAGTTGCTCGCGGCGGTCCAGCAATTCGGCGAAATCTCCCAAGGAGCATCCTGATGGCCATCCATAAGGTTCTGGTCGTGGACGATTCCAAGACCGAGCTCGTTTTCCTTTCCGATCTGCTGCAGAAGTGCGGCATGCAGGTGCGCACCGCCGAGAACGCCGAGGAGGCGTTCCGCAGCCTGGCGCAGGAGAAACCCGACCTCATCCTGATGGACGTGGTCATGCCCGGACAGAACGGTTTCCAGCTCACGCGCGCCATCAGCCGCGATCCCCTGTACGCGGACGTGCCCATCATCATGTGCACCAGCAAGAACCAGGAGACCGACCGGGTGTGGGGCCTGCGCCAGGGCGCGCGCGACTACATCACCAAGCCGGTCGACCCAGCCGAACTCCAGGCGAAGATCGCCGCACTCGGCTGAGGCCGCGCCCATCATGGCCAATCGTCAGGCACTGCGGGAGCTTCAGAGCCGGCTGGCCAGCCGCCTGCAGGCCGCGCAGAGCGAGGGCGCCTCGGTGGAGTGGCTGGCCGCGGAGATCGGCGGCAGGCCCTTCCTGTTCCCGCTGGGGCAGGCGGGCGAGATCTTCCCCTGGACCACGATCCAGCCGGTGCCCTACACCCAGCCCTGGTTCCTCGGGGTCGCCAACCTGCGTGGCGGCCTCTGCGGCGTGGTGGACCTGCTGCAGTTCGCCGCCGCCCGGGGCACGGACGCCGCCAGCGCGAGCGTGCCGCCCCGGCGCATCGACGGCCTGAATGGCGAGGCCAGCCTGCTGGCGTTCAACGCCGCGCTGGGGGTCCAGTGCGCGCTGATCGTCGACCGGCTCGCCGGGTTGCGGGGCGGCGAGGCCTTCGTCTCGGTCCAGCCCCGCGCAGACGATGCGCCGGCATGGCTCGGCCCCGTCTACATCGACACGCAGGGCGCGCCATGGCAGGAGATCGACCTGCAGGCGCTGGCCCGGTATCCCTTCTTTCTCAGCATCAGCAGCTGACTCCATCTTTGCGGGGCCGCACCATGTCCGTCGCCGACCAACTCGGAAAACTCTTCACCCGCAAGTCCGCGTCGGACGCGCCGGATTCCCCCGTGCCGCCGACCATGGCGCTGGCCGAGGAGGCGCGGCCCGCGCAGGCCGGTTCCGCGCCGCCGGCCGGCGCGGCGCTCGGCGGCGGTTTCCAGGAGACCCGGCTGGTCGATCCGGAGCGGCCGTTCAAGGATTCCGAACTCGTGGCGCTGCCGGTGCTGGGCCGCGCCACCATCAACCGCCACCAGCGCGTGCTCTACACGCTGCTGATCGTGGCGCTGCTGGTGCTGGCCGTGATCGGGACCCTGGCACTGAGCCAGGCCAACCGCAGCGCCCAGCAGCTTGCCGCGACCGGGCAGGCACTGATGCAGTCGCAGCGCCTGGCCAAGTCCGTCACCCAGGCCATCATCGGCAGCTCGCAGGCCTTCCCGGACGTGACCAACAGCGCCGACGTGCTGGCGCGCACCGGCCGGGCGCTCGACGTTGGCGACCCGTCCATGCGCATCGACGAGCTGGACGCCAAGTACCGTACCGAACTGGACGAGGTCAAGCCCCTGATCGAGCGCGCCGCGCGCAACGCCAAGACCGTGCTCGGCCAGGAGAAGATCCTGACCCAGGTCGGCGCCGCGCTGCGCACCATCAACCTGCAGTCCTCCGACCTGCTGGAGATCGCCGAGACCATCTCCGCGCTCAAGCTGCAGCAGAACGCTCCGGCGACAGAGATCTCCGCGGCCGGCCAGCTCGTGATGCTGACCCAGCGCATCGGCAAGTCGGCCAATGAATTCCAGACCGCCGAAGGCGTGAGCCCCGAGGCCGTGTTCCTGCTGGGAAAGGACTTGAATTCCTTCCGCGAGATCTCGCAGGGCCTGCTCGACGGCAGCGCCGAGCTGCGCCTCACCGCCGCGCGCGACCCGCAGCTGCGCGAGCAGTTGCAGGCGCTGCAGGCCCTCTACGACAAGACCCGCAACGAGGCCAGCGCCATCCTGGGCAACCTGCAGGGCCTGGTGTCTGCCCGCGAGGCGCAGACCGCGATCATTGCCGACAGCGAGCCGCTGCGGCGCGGCCTGGAGGCGCTGCAGTCGCGCCTGTCGCAGGACGCGGGCCTGGGCCTGGGCCGGCTGCTGGCCATGATGGCCGCGGCGCTGGTGATGCTGGCCGCGGGCGTCGGCCTGGCGCGGGTGCTGCTGCTCGACAGCCGGGCGCGCCAGAGCGCGGCCGAGCAGCAGCGCCGGGAAGCCGAACTGCAGCAGCGGCAGGCCGAGCAGGCGCAGCAGGAGGCCAAGCGCGTCAACGACGCCAACCAGGCGGCCATTCTGCGGCTGATGAACGAGCTGCAGTCGGTCGCCGAAGGCGACCTCACCCAGGAGGCCACGGTGACCGAGGACATCACCGGCGCCATCGCCGACTCGGTGAACTACACGGTCGAGGAGCTGCGCCTGCTGGTGGGCAACGTGCAGAACACGGCGACCCGCGTGGCGCAGACCACGGCGCTGGTGGACAACACCTCGACCGAACTGCTGGCCGCCTCGACCGAGCAACTGCGCGAGATCCGCGAAACCGGCCGCTCGGTGCTGGACATGGCCTCGCGCATCAACGAGGTGTCCTCGCAGGCGCAGGAGTCCGCCGCGGTGGCGCGCCTGTCGCTGGAGGCCGCCGACTCGGGCCTGCAGGCGGTGCAGAACGCCATCGGCGGCATGAATTCCATCCGCGACCAGATCCAGGACACCTCCAAGCGCATCAAGCGCCTGGGCGAATCGTCGCAGGAGATCGGCGAGATCACCGAGCTGATTTCCGACATTACCGAGCAGACCAACGTGCTGGCCCTGAACGCCGCCATCCAGGCCGCATCCGCCGGTGAAGCCGGCCGCGGCTTCTCGGTGGTGGCTGAAGAAGTGCAGCGGCTGGCCGAGCGCTCGGCCGACGCGACGCGCCAGATCTCCGCGCTGGTGAAGGCGATCCAGAACGACACGCAGGATGCGGTGGCCGCCATGGAGCGCTCCACCCAGGGCGTGGTCGAAGGAGCCCGCCTGTCCGACAGCGCGGGTACCGCCCTGAGCGAGATCGACCGCGTGTCGCGCCGGCTGGCCGAGCTGATCGAGCAGATCTCGACCTCCACCTCGCGCGAGGCCGAGCTTGCCAACGGCGTGGCCGACAGCATCCAGCACATCTTTGCCGTGACCGAGCAGACCGGCGAAGGCACGCGCACCACCGCCCAGCAGGTGCGCGAGCTCTCGCGCATGGCGGAGGAACTGCGTGAGTCGGTGGCCCGCTTCAAGATCGCCTGAGGCCAGCCCGTGGCCACTGCAAACGCCGCCATGCCATTTCCCGACGCCGCCGAGCCGGCTCTCCACGAACGCGACTTGGGCCCCCTGGCCTGGGTGGCCGCCGAACTGCGGCGCGGCATCGAGGCGGCGGTGAAGTCGCTGCGGCGCTTCGTGCACGAAGCCGAGGCGGCGCAGCAGTCCGACCTCGACATGCTCGACACCAGCGCCGTGCGGGCCGCGCGCCAGCATTTGCACCAGGTGTCCGGCGCGCTGGAGATGGTCGGCATGGAACCCAGCGCGGTCCTGGTGCGGGCCATGGAGGCGGCGGTACAGAAGTTCCTGCAGCGCCCGGCGCTCTGTGACGAGCCTGCCGTGGCCATCATCGAGCGCGCGGGCTTCGCGCTGGGCGAATACCTCGACGCAGTGCTCGCGGGCAAGACCTATTCCGCCGTCGGACTGTTTCCGCAGTACCGCGACGTGCAGGCCCTGGCCGGCGCCGAGCGCGTCCATCCGGCCGATCTCTGGCCTGCCGAGCGGCGCTCGGCCACGCCGCGGGCCGCGGGCGCACCGGTGCCGCTGCCCTACGGGCCTGTTGCCCGCGCACAGCTGGACCAGGCCGTGCTCAAGGTCGTCAAGGAGGGCGACGTCGACGCGGCACGCAAGCTCAGCGAACTCAGCCAGGGTTTCGCCGCGGCCCTGCCCGAGGGCGCGGCCCAGTCCTTCTGGCGCGTCTGCTCCGGTTTCTTCGAGGCCCAGGCGCTCGGGCTGCTGCCGCCGGACCTGTATGCCAAACGCGTGGCCTCGCGGGTGCTGATGCAGTACGCCGCCTTCGTCCGCGGCGACGAGGCGCCGGGCGAGCGCCTGCTGCAGGACATGCTGTTCTTCTGTGGCCACGCATGCCCGCCGCAGGGCCGGGAAGCGCCCGCGCTCGCCGCGGTGCGCAGTGCGTATCGCATGCAAGTGGCCGAACCGGTCGACTACGAGGCCCGGCGCTTCGGCCGCTTCAACCCGGTGCTGCTCACCCAGGCGCGCAAGCGCATCGCGGCGGCGGCGGAAACCTGGTCGGCACTGGCCGGCGGCGACCGGCACAAGCTCAAGGCAGCGGCCGACCAGTTCCATCTGGTGGCCGACTCGCTGCGGCGCCTGCACCCGCAGAGCGCGCCGCTGGCCCATGCCCTGTCCCAGGCGCTCGAGGCCACCGTGCGCACCGGCGAACCGCCCGCAACGGCGCTGGCCATGGAGGTCGCCACCTCCATCCTCTACCTGCAGGCGGCCTACGAGGAGCTCGACACCTCCGACGCGACCATGGCCGAGCGGGCGGCCGTGCTGGCCGAGCGGCTCGACCGCGCCCGCAGCGCCGCCGCACCCGAGCCGCTGGACGAATGGATGGAAGACCTCTACCGCAGGGTGAGCGACCGCCAGACCATGGGCAGCGTGGTGGAGGAGCTGCGCGCCACCTTGCGCGAGGCCGAACAGTCGCTCGACCAGTTCTTCCGCGCCCCGCAGGACGCCTCGCTGCTGGCGCCCGTGCCGGGCCAGCTTGCGCAGATGCGCGGCGTGCTGTCGGTGCTGGGTCTGGAGCAGGCGTCGCAGGCGGTGGTGCGCATGCGCGACTGCGTCGAGCGCCTGCTGCTGGGCCAGCCCGCCGAGGAGACCGAGCGCAGCGCCGTCTTCGACCGGCTCGGCAACAGCCTGGGCGCGCTGAGCTTCCTGATCGACATGCTGGGCTACCAGCCCACCCTGGCCCGTCGCCTGTTCATCTATGACGAAGAGCGCGGAGAACTGCGCATCGTCATGGGCCGAGGCCGCGTCCGTGCCGGCGATGCCCCCGAGGCCGCCAGCACCGTCGCCAGCGCGCGCTCCGAGCCGCCGCTGCCGGCCACCGTGCCGTTGGAGCCGCAGCCCGTGCCCGACCCGGTAACCGCCCCGGCAGAAGCGACGGCGCCGCAGCCGCCGAAGCGCCAGAGCGACGAGGAAGACGACGACATCGAACTGCGCGAGATCTTCCTGGACGAAGCGCGCGAAGTCCTGCGCAACGGCCGTGCCAGCGTGGCCGCGCTGGATGCGCAGCCCGCCGCGCTGAGCGAGCAGACTGCGCTGCGCCGGGCCTTCCACACCTTGAAGGGCAGTGCCCGCATGGTGCAGCTCGAGCGCTTCGGCGAAGCGGCCTGGGCCATGGAGCAGTTGTGCAACGCCTGGCTGGCCGAGCAGCGGCCCATGCCCGAGAGCCACCGCCGCTTGGCCGGCGAGGCCCTGGATGCCCTGGCCCGCTGGGTCGAGGACATTGCCGACCACCAGGACGAGGCCTGGGACCCCGCCGCCTTCCGCGCTTCGGCCGACGCCTTGCGCCTGGGCGCAACGCCGGTGCCGCTGGCCATCGCCGCGCCGTCCGATGCCGATCCTGACGGTCGCGGCCCGGACTCCCTGGCCGGCTTGAGCGTGGACGAGTTCGCCGACGCCGACATCCCGATGCTCGAAGCATCGTCGACCGAAGACGAGGGTCCGGCACCGGTTGCGCCCGCCGAGGAAGTCTCGTTCGAGCTGGCGCTCGAACCCGAGCCGCCGGAGGCCGCACAGGTCGACGCCGCAATGCCGCAGCCCGAGCAGGACCTGCAGATCGACGAGATCGATTTTTCCGAGTTTGCCGCGGCCGTGGCCGAGTCCGGGCAGGGCGACAGGCAGGGGGTGGCGCAAGGTGCGGCGCCGCCCGAAGCGATGCAGGCGGTGCCGCCGCTGGAGGCCGAGCCGCCTGGGGCCATGCCGGCCGAGGCGCTGCCTGTGGACGCTGACGAGATCCGGCTCGATTTCCCCCCTTTCACGCCGCGAGAGCCGGCGTCCGCCCCGGAGGCCGTCGACGCGCCAGCGCTGCCCGCGGCGGCCGATGCCGCCCTCGCGCCTGCGCCCGACGACGTGAAGGTGATCGGGGCCCTGCGGATCCCGATCCCGCTCTACAACGTCTACCTCAACGAAGCCGACGAATGGTCGCGCCGCCTGGTGACCGAGCTGACCGAGTGGTCCATGGAGCTGCACCGGCGGCTGTCCGACGTGCCGATCGGGCTCGCGCATTCGCTTGCCGGCAGTTCCGCCACGGTGGGCTTCAGGACCCTGTCCGGCATGGCGCGCCTGCTCGAGCAGGCGCTGCAGCATGTGCAGGTGCATGGCGGCGGTACGGTCCACCAGGCGGGCGTTTTCGTCGACACGGCGGAAGACATCCGTTACCTGCTGCACCAGTTCGCCGCCGGCTTCCTGAAGGAGCCCACGCCGCGCCTGCTGCGCGCGCTGCAGGCCATCATCGACAGCGACGACACGTCCGCCGTGCCCTCGGCGGCGAGCTTCCTGCGCGCGTCGGAGGACGAAGCCCCCGAGCCATCCGGGGAGCCGGAGGCGCAACCCGCGGCCGCGCCGCTCGATGATTTCTCCGACGTGTTCCCGCGCGAGCCCGAGCCGGCGCAGAGCGGGGCAGCGCAGGAGCCCGCGCCGTGCGCCGAGCCCCGGAACGCCGCCGAGCGCCGCGTCGATGACGCCATTGCCCGCGCCGTGGGTGCCGGCGCCGCGCTGGGCGACGACTTCGACGTGGTGGATGCGGTCGACCAGGACCTGTTCCCGATCTTCGAGGAAGAAGCCCAGGAACTGCTGCCCCAGTTGGGCGGCGCCCTGCGCCAGTGGGCGGCCCATCCGGACAACCACACCGCGCGCGCGGAAGTGCTGCGCGCGCTGCATACGCTCAAGGGCAGCGCGCGGCTGGCCGGCGCCATGCGCCTGGGCGAACTGGCCCACCGTTTCGAAACCGCCATCGACGAGCTGGGCAGCGACACCTTGCAGCCGCAGCAGATCGAGCCCCTGTTCGTGCACGCCGACGCGCTGCGCGGCGAGTTCGACAGGCTGCGGGCCGCGGCCGACGCGCCCGCTCCCGCCGAAACGCCCGTGGCTGCCGCCCCGGAGGCCGCGCCCGCGCCGCTCCTCGAAGGCGCTGCCGCCGCGCCACGGGGCGTCGTCACGCCCCAGCGCACGCCGCTGGCGGCGGCTGCGCGTGGCAACGCGGGCCCGTCGGTGCGGGTGCGCTCGCAGCTGCTCGACCGGCTCGTGAACCAGGCCGGCGAGGTCATGATCAGCCGCTCGCGCCTGGAAGCGCGCCTGGGCCAGATGCAGGGCTCGCTCGGCGAGCTCACCGGCAACCTGGACCGCCTGCGCCGCCAGTTGCGCGACATCGAGGTGCAGGCCGAGTCGCAGATGCAGTCGCGCCTGGCGCAGGCCAAGGACAGCGCCACCGGCTTCGATCCGCTGGAATTCGACCGCTTCACCCGCGTGCAGGAACTCACCCGCATGATGGCCGAGTCGGTGGACGACGTGGCCACCGTCCAGCGCAACCTGCAGCGCGCCATGCAGGGCACCGAAGACGAGCTGGCGGCCCAGGGCCGCCAGGCGCGCGAGCTGCAGCGCGACCTGCTGCGCACCCGCATGGTGGAGTTCGAGGGCATCGCCGAGCGCCTCTACGCCGTGGCGCGGCAGGCCGCCAAGGAAACCGGCAAGCCGATCACGCTGACCATCACCGGCGGCGCCGTCGAGATGGACCGCGGCGTGCTCGAGCGCCTGGCGCCGGCCTTCGAGCATCTGCTGCGCAATGCGGTGGTGCATGGCATCGAGGACGCCCAGACCCGCGCCGCCGCAGGCAAGCCGGCCACCGGCACCATCGCCATCGGGCTGCGGCAGGACGGCAACGACGTGGCGCTGGAGTTCCGCGACGACGGCGCTGGCCTGGACCACGCGCGCATCCGCGACAAGGCGCGCGCGCTGGGCCTGATCGGCGCGGCGGACACTCTTGACGACGCGGCAGCCGCCAACCTGATCTTCGCGCCCGGCGTCACCACCGCCACCGAGGTGACCGAACTGGCCGGCCGCGGCATCGGCATGGACGTGGTGCGCTCCGAGGTGCAGGCCGCCGGCGGCCGCATCGAGACCCTCTCGCAGCCGGGCCAGGGCACGAGCTTCCGGCTGATCCTGCCGCTCACCACCGCCGTCACCCAGGTGGTGATGCTGCGCGCCGGCGCGCTCGCCTTCGCCGTGCCGGCCACCGTGGTCGAGATCGTGCGCCGCGCCACCGCCCAGGAGATCGAGCAGGCCTACGCCAGCGCCAGCTTCCGGCACGGCGCGGACGAGCTGCCCTTCTTCTGGAGCGGCGCGCTGCTGCAGGCTTGCCTGCGCAGCCAGGAGCCGCCCACGCGCACCCGACCGGTGGTGATCTTCCGCAGCGCCCAGCAGCGCATCGCGCTGCACGTGGACGAAGTGCTGGGCCACCAGGAAGTGGTGGTGAAGAACCTGGGGCCGCAGCTCGCGCGCCTGCCCGGCCTCTCCGGCATGTCGGTGCTGCCCTCGGGCGCCGTGGTCCTGATCTACAACCCGGTTGCCCTGGCCAATGTGCACGGCGAGCGCATCCGCGCCCAGCTGGCGGCGCACGCACACCCGGATGCCGCCGGCGCCGAGGCCGCGGGCGGCGTGGACCCCGCTTCGCCGCTGGCCGATGCCGACCCCGGCGTGCCGCTGGTGCTGGTGGTGGACGACTCCATCACCGTGCGCCGCGTCACGCAGCGCCTGCTGCGCCGCGAAGGCTACCGCGTGGCGCTGGCTGCCGATGGCCTGCAGGCGCTGGAGCGGCTGCAGGAGGAGCGGCCGGCGCTGGTGCTGTCCGACATCGAAATGCCGCGCATGGACGGCTTCGACCTGGTGCGCAACATCCGCGCCGATGCCGCGCTGCACGACCTGCCGGTGGTCATGATCACCTCGCGCATCGCCGCCAAGCACCGCGAGCACGCGCTGTCGCTGGGCGCCAGCCACTACCTGGGCAAACCCTATCCGGAAGAGGAACTGCTGGGCCTGGTGCGGCGCTACGCGCTGGCGGGTTCCGCCGTGCCGGCGCTGGAGGGGACTGCGTAATGCCTCACGGTAGGTCGTGCCCCATGGCTTGCCTGCATATTGCGCCGGCGATTCGCACCATCCGGAGGATGGTGGGTTAGCGCTCGGCCTGTACCGCCATCGCCACCCGCCCTCGAGGCGGGTTTTTTCCGCCTCCTGGGGTTCTTTTCCACTCAGGAGTTTTCATGACCATGACAGAAGCCCTCTCGCCCACGCTGCACCTGGTCTGCGGCAAGATCGGTTCCGGCAAGTCGACGTTGGCGCAGCGCCTTGCCGCGCAGCCGGCCACTGTGCTCATCAGCGAGGACCATTGGCTGGCTTGCCTCTATCCCGGCGAGATCCAGGCGTTGCCCGACTACGTGCGCTGCGCGGGGCGCCTGCGGCAGGCCATGGCCGGCCACGTGGAGGCGCTGCTCAGGGCCGGCGTGTCGGTGGTGCTCGACTTTCCCTCGAACACGGTGGCCAGCAGGGCCTGGGCGCGTGCGCGGTTCGAAGCTGCCGGCGTTGCCCACCGGCTGCACTTCCTGGACCTGCCGGATGCGGTGTGCAAGGCACGCCTGCGCGCCCGGAACGCAGCGGGCGAGCATCCCTTCCAGACGACGGATGCGCAGTTCGACCAGATCAGCAGCCACTTCGTCCCGCCTGCACCGGAGGAGGGCTTCGAAGTCATCCGCTACTGAAGGAACGACTCGACCTTCGCCGGGATCTCCGGCGCCTGCCATTGGTAGCTGGGGCTCAGCACGTTGTGCTGCGGCTGGTCGCCGCTCCAGCGCACGTGCAGCAGGTCGGCGAGGGTCCAGGCCGCCCAGTCGGCGCGGAAGGGGCGCTGCGCCAGGTCGGGCGTCCAGGGCTGTGGCGGCGTGTTGCGCCACAGCAGGGCGGGGATGCGGTAGCCCGAGGCGGTCTGCGGGCTGTGGCCGGCGCGGCCGGTGCCGTGGGCGACTTCCTGGCCGTGGTCGGACAGGTACATCCAGGCGCGGTAGCCCTCACCCGAGGCCGGGCTGCGCGTCATCTGCAGGGTACTTGCCACCACGGCGTCGTGGTAGAGCAGGGCGGCGTCGTAGTCGTGGCGCATCTGCCGCAGCCAGGCCGGCCGGCCTTGCTGCTGCATGCCGCTCTCCACCGCGTCCACGGCATCGTCGAACGGGTTGGCGTTGGCCGGAAAGCGCATGTTGTAGTGCGGATGGGCGCCCATCAGGTGCACCACGACCAGCTTGCGCGGGGCGGCGTCGGCCAGCGCCACCCGCACGTCGTCCAGCACCGCGCTGTCGAGCGAGGCGCTGGAGCGGCCGGGCGTGCGGTTGCTGAACTGCGCCACGTCGGCCAGGCGCGCGTGCATCTGCTCGATGCCGACGTCGTCGTGGTTGGTGATCCACCAGACCTTGTAGCCCGCGGCCCGTGCCAGTGCCAGGGCATGCTGCGGCTGCGCGCTGTCGGGCTGGCCGAAGCGGAACAGGTTGCGCAGCGCCGGCAGGGTGGTGGCGTCGCGCGACCAGGCGTGGCGCAGCACCAGCAGCCGGTCTTCCAGTTGCCGCTGCTGCTCCAGCAGCATCGGCGTGGTCGGGCGCCCGTAGCCGTAGAGCGCCATGTTGTCGCGGTTGACGCTGTCGGAGATGACCAGCACCACGGTGGCGGGGCCGGCCAGCTCCACGCCGGGCGCGGCCTCGCGCGCCTGCTGCAGGGTGCGCTCGCGGGCCTGCTGCTGCGCGGCCCATTCGGCGCGCACCATGTCGACCTTGGCGTCCCAGTCGATCCAGTAGGCGACCGGGTGCAGGCGGCGCCAGGGCTTGCTGGCATAGCCGGCGGCGCTGAGCAGCGCCAGCGCGGTGCAGCCGAGCACGCAGGTGGCGCGCAGCCAGCGCGGCCGGCGCGGGGCCGCGGCCGCCCCGGGCGGGCTACGGCGGCCGCGGGCGACGCAGAAGGCCAGTAGCACGCCCGCGCCGAGCAGCAGGGCGCACTGGAGCAGCAGGGGCCGCCAGTACATGCCCAGGTATTCGGCGCTTTCGCGGGCGTTGGTGTTGGCGGCGGCGCCCAGCACCATGGAGCTGTCGGGCGCGGCCTGGTAGACGTCCAGCAGATAGGCGCGCGCCAGTCCGTCCACGGCGAAGGCCATGGCCCAGCACCAGACCAGGCCCGCGCGCAGGCGATGCACCCCCTTGCGCCGCACCGGCCAGAACAGCCAGGCCAGTCCGGGCGCGGCCAGGGCCGCCAGTTGGATGACGCGGCGGCCTTCGTGGCCCAGCGCGATCAGCAGCAGCGTGAGCGCCACGGCCAGCGCCGGCGCGAGCCAGGTGCGGGACGGCAGGAGCGATGAGCGGTGGTCGGCAGGCAGGGGCATGGAGCGGCAGCGTGGGATCGGCCGCGTGGCGGGCGCCTCCCGTGCGGGCGCGCTGCGCGTGTCGCGGGGCGGGCGCATTCTGCCAGCGCGCCGCCGCCTGCCGGGCGATGAGGCAGGGCCGCGCGGGGGCTTTTGCTCGCGCGGCCATCAGGATACGACGGATCGCTTCAAAAAATATAGCGTGAAGCCGAGATTTCACCTTGGATTAAAGGTCATTTGTGCTTGAAATCAAGATGGATCTAAGGCTTCTTGCTATGGTTTTGCTGGATTTCCGTCTGTTTCTTCACCGCCCCGTAACGCTCCAGCGTCTTCTCGCGCGCCAGAGCGTGCTCGACGATGGGCAGCGGATAGTCGCGCCCCAGCTCCAGTCCGGCGGCGGCCAGGTCCACCGGCTGGGCGCGCCAGGGCGTGTGGATCAGGTCATTGGGCAGCCCGGCCAGTTGCGGCAGGTAGCGGCGTATGAAGCGGCCCTCGGCATCGAACTTCTGGCTCTGGGTCACCGGGTTGAAGATGCGGAACCAGGGCTGTGCGTCGCAGCCGGTGGAGGCGGCCCACTGCCAGTTGCCGTTGTTGGACGACAGCTCGAAGTCGTTGAGGTGCAGCGCGAAGTGGGCCTCGCCGCGCCGCCAGTCGATGCCCAGGTCCTTCACCAGGAAGCTCGCGGCCACCATGCGCAGGCGGTTGTGCATGTAGCCGCTGCGCAGCAGCTGCAGCATGGCCGCGTCCACCAGCGGGTAGCCGGTGCGGCCCTCGCACCAGGCGGTGAAAAGGGCGTCGGCGTGCTTGCCGTGCTCCCATTTGATGGCGTCGTATTCGGGGCGGAAGGCGTGTCCCACCACGTGCGGGTGGTGGTGCAGGATCTGGAAGAAGAAGTCGCGCCAGATCAGCTCGCCAAGCCAGGTGGCCGCGCCCGGGCTGCCGCCGAGCATGAGCCTGTGCGCGGTGGTGGCCAGGCGCCGGACCGACACGGTGCCGAAGCGCAGGTGCACGCCCAGGTAGCTCGGCCCCTTGGTGCCGGGAAAATCGCGGGTGCGGTGGTAGTCGTCGATGCGCGAGAAGAAGTCGTCGAACAGCGCCTCGGCGCCGCGCGCGCCGGTCGGGATCGGCAACTGCGACAGGTTGGTGGCCTCAAAGCCGATGGCCGTGAGCGAGGGCACCGGCTGGCGGTGCGCCTCGGGCCGCGCGGCCAGCGCCTGCGCATAGCGGGCGACCGGATAGGGCCGGAGGTAGAAGTCGTCGAGCTTCTTCAGCCAGGCGTTCTTGTAGGGCGTGAACACGTTGAAGGGCGTGCCGGACTGGGTCAGCAGCTCGTCGCGCTCGAAGATGCAGTGGTCCTTGTGCAGGCGCAGCACGATGCCGGCATTGGCCAGCGCGCCCAGCACCTGGGCGTCGCGCTCGCGCGCCGCCGGCTCGTCGTCGTGGTTGGCGAACACCGCCTGCACGCCGAGCGAGCGGGCCAGCAGCGCGACGTCCTGCCGCGCGTCGGCATGGCGCACGATCAGGCCGGCGGCCGGATCGTCTGCGAGGCGGCGCAGGTCCTGGTCGAGTTCCACCAGCGAGGCCTGGATGAACTCCACCCGCCGGTCGGCGCGCGGCAGCGGCTCCAGGATGGCGGTGTCGAAGACGAACACGCAGTACACCCGGCGGCAGTTGCGCAGCGCGTGGTAGAGCGCGGCGTTGTCGTCGGTGCGCAGGTCGCGCCGGAACCACATCAGGCCGGTGTCGAATCTCGGGGGGGCGGTGTGGGGCATGGTTGGCGGCTCGGAGGGGCTGTCCCCACATTGGAGCAGCAAAACAGGCGCGTGGCGCACGCGCCGCGGCCGGAAGCGCCGGCGCCGGGGATCGCCCTAAAATCAGACCCCATGGCCGCTGATTCCGATCCCATCAACCTGACACATCACTTCCTGATTGCCATGCCCGGGATGGAGGACGAGTCCTTCTCGCGCAGCGTCATCTACCTGTGCGAGCACAGCGCCCGCGGCGCGCTGGGGCTGATGATCAACAAGCCCAGCGACATCAACCTGCGCCGGCTGTTCGACAAGGTCGACCTGTCGCTGCGGCGCGAGGACCTCTCCGACGCGCCGGTGTTCCAGGGCGGCCCGGTGCAGACCGAGCGCGGCTTCGTGCTGCACGAGCCCATGTTCCCGGGCAGCGAGGCCTCCGACGCATCGGCCTACGCCTCCACCATGGCCATCCCCGGCGGCCTGGAGATGACCACCTCCAAGGACGTGCTGGAGGCCCTCGCCACCGGCGCCGGCCCGCGCCGCGTGCTGGTCACCCTGGGCTATTCCTCCTGGGGCGAGGGCCAGCTCGAGAGCGAGATCGCCGAGAACAGCTGGCTCACCGTGGGCGCCGACCTGGGCGTGATCTTCGACGCGCCGGTGCAGGAGCGCTACGACCGCGCGCTGGCGCTGCTCGGGCTGCAGAGCTGGATGATCTCGCCCAGCGCGGGGCGCGCGTGAATCCGCCGGTACGGCATCCTCTGTGACTGACGCCCTTCCCGTTCCCCTGCACCTGCAGAGCTTCCTCGGACTGGACTATGGCCAGAAGCGCACCGGCGTGGCCACCGGCAACCGCCTGCTGCGCACCGCCACGCCGCAGGGCACGGTGCGGGCCGAGGGCGACGCCCGCTTCGCGCCGCTGCAGGCCTGGATCAGCGAGTGGCAGCCCGATGCGCTGGTGGTCGGCGTGCCGTTCCACCCGGACGGCGCCGAGCACGAGAACACCCGGCGCGCGCGCCGCTTCGCGCGGCAGCTGCGTGGCCGCTTCGGCCTGCCGGTCTACGAGGTGGATGAGCGCTACAGCACCACGGAAGCCCGTTCCGCCGGCGCGCAGGATGCCGATGCCGCCTCCGCCTGCATCATCCTCGAACAGTTCCTGAGAAGCCTCGAATGAGACATCCCCCCAGGCTGCGCGCTGCGCCACCCCCCTTCTGCCGCGCGAAGGGTGCACATCCAGCGGCCCGGCAGAGCCGGCTCCGCGGCGCAATGGAGAACCCCTATGACGATTCCTGACGCCTCCTCCTTCCCCGCCGCCAGGAGCCTCGTGCTCGACGCCGAGGCCCTGTACCGCGAACTGCTGCGCGGCGTGCGGCAGATGCTCACGCCGCAGACGCGCCTGGTCGGTATCGCCTCGGGCGGTGTCTGGCTGGCCGCGCGGCTGCAGCGGGACCTGGGCCTGGCCGACGCGCCGGGCACCATCTCCTCGGTCATGCACCGCGACGACTTCGCCCGGCGCGGCCTGGCCGCCGGCGCGCAGACCGCGCTGCCCTTCGACGTCAACGGCGCCGACTTGATGCTGCTGGACGACGTGCTCTACACCGGCCGCACCATCCGCGCCGTGCTGAACGAGCTGTTCGACTACGGCCGCCCGGCCAGCGTGCGGCTGGCGGTGCTGGTGGACCGCGGCGGGCGCGAGCTGCCGGTGCAGGCCGACTTCGCCGCGGCGCGCGTGGCCCTGCCCGCCGCCCAGCAACTGGCGCTGGAGCAAGGCGCCGACGGCCGCTTCAGTTTCCACGTCGAAAGCGCCTGATCCGCTGAACGCCATGCTCTACAAACGCAACCCCCAACTCAACCAGCACGGCGAGCTGGTCCACCTGCTGTCCATCGAAGGGCTGCCCCGGGACATCGTCACCCACATCCTGGACACCGCCGCGAATTTCGTGAGCGTGAGCGACCGCGAGGTCAAGAAGGTGCCGCTGCTGCGCGGCAAGAGCGTGTTCAACCTGTTCTTCGAGAACAGCACGCGCACCCGCACCACCTTCGAGATCGCGGCCAAGCGGCTGTCCGCCGACGTGATCAACCTGGACATCGCGCGCTCCTCGGCCACCAAGGGCGAGTCGCTGCTCGACACCATCGCCAACCTCAGCGCCATGGCGGCCGACCTGTTCGTGGTGCGGCACAGCGAATCGGGCGCGCCCTACCTGATCGCCCAGCACGTGGCGCCGCATGTGCACGTGATCAACGCGGGCGACGGCCGGCATGCGCACCCCACGCAGGGGCTGCTCGACATGTACACCATCCGCCACTACAAGAAGGACTTCAGCAACCTCACCGTGGCCATCGTGGGCGACGTGCTGCACTCGCGCGTGGCGCGCTCCGACATCCACGGCCTGACCACGCTCGGCTGCGCCGAGGTGCGCGTGGTCGGCCCCAAGACCCTGGTGCCCGGCGACATGGCGCCGATGGGCGTGAAGGTGTTCCACACGCTGGAAGACGGCATCCGCGACTGCGACGTGGTCATCATGCTGCGCCTGCAGAACGAACGCATGAGCGGCGCGCTGCTGCCGTCCTCGCAGGAGTACTTCAAGAGCTTCGGCCTCACGCCCGAGAAGCTGCGCCTGGCCAAGCCCGACGCCATCGTGATGCACCCGGGCCCGATCAACCGCGGCGTGGAGATCGACTCCGCCGTGGTCGACGGCCAGCAGAGCGTGATCCTGCCGCAGGTGACCTTCGGCATCGCGGTGCGCATGGCGGTCATGTCCATCGTGGCGGGGAACGAAGCATGAACTTGGTTCACCCCCAGGCTTGCCACACTTCGTGTGGCCGCCAACCCCCTTGCAGGGGGCAACACCAGCGGCCCGGCAAAGCCGGTTCCGGGGTGTTCCCCGGAGTGCAATGCGCTTCGCCAACGCTGATCCGGGCACTGAAATGAAGATCTCCATCATCAACGGCCGCGTCATCGATCCGGCCACCGGTTTTGATAAAAAAGCCGACGTAGCCATCGCCGCTGGCCGGCTTCTAGCTATTGAAAACATAGCGCCCGACTTCACGCCCAACCGCGTCATCGACGCCACCGGCTGCATCGTCATGCCCGGCCTGGTGGACCTGGCCGCGCGCCTGCGCGAACCCGGCCACGAGCACGAACGCATGCTCGAATCCGAAATGGCCGCGGCCGCTGCCGGCGGCGTCACCAGCCTGGTCTGCCCGCCCGACACCGACCCGGTGCTGGACGAGCCCGGCCTGGTGGAGATGCTCAAGTTCCGCGCCGAGAAGCTGCACCAGGCGCGGCTGTTCCCGCTGGGCGCGCTCACGCGCGGCCTGGCCGGAGAGGTGCTGACCGAGATGGCCGAGCTGACCGAGGCCGGCTGCGTCGGCTTCAGCCAGGCCGAAGTGGCGCTGCAGAGCACCCAGGTGCTGCAGCGCGCGCTGCAGTACGCTGCCACCTACGGCTACACCGTCTGGCTGCGGCCGCAGGAGCTGCACCTGGGCAAGGGCGTGGCCGCCAGCGGCCCGCTGGCCACGCGCCTGGGCCTGTCGGGCGTGCCGGTGGCGGCCGAGACCATCGCGCTGCACACCATCTTCGAACTGCAGAAGGCCACCGGCGCGCGGGTGCACCTGTGCCGCATCAGCAGCGCCGCCGGCATCGCGCTGGTGCGCCAGGCCAAGGCCGAGGGGCTCGGGCTGAGCTGCGACGTCAGCATCAACTCGCTGCACCTGACCGATGCCGACATCGGCTTCTTCGACAGCCGCGCGCGCCTGAACCCGCCGCTGCGCCAGCAGCGCGACCGCGACGCGATCCGCGCCGCGCTGGCCGACGGCACCATCGACGCCCTGGTGTCGGACCACACGCCGGTGGACGAGGACGCCAAGGTGCTGCCCTTCGCCGAGGCCGAGGCCGGCGCCACCGGGCTGGAGCTGCTGCTGAGCCTGGCCGTGAAATGGGGCGAGGCATCCGCGCCCGGCGGCGCCGGCCTGCGGCGCGCCTTGGCGACCGTGACCCAGGCGCCCGCCGCGGTGCTGGGCGGCGCGCTCGGCACGCTGGAGGCCAGCCTGGGCCGCCTGGTGCCGGGCGGCGTGGCCGACCTGTGCATCTTCGACCCCGCCGCGCGCTGGACTGTCACGCCCGAGGCGCTGCGCAGCCAGGGCAAGCACACGCCGTTCTCCGGCTACGAGCTGCCCGCGCGGGTGCGCTGGACACTGGTGGGGGGCACGGTGGCTTTCGAACAGAAATGAGACCACCCCCAGGCTGCGCGCTGCGCGTCTTCGCCTTCCCCCTGCGAGGGGGCACATCCTGCGGACCGGCAAAGCCGGATCCGCGGATGTTTGCGCATGGCCTGCTCCGCGGCCTTTCGTTCCTTTGGGTTTCGTTCGCTGCGGGTGGCGCTGGAATGGGACCACCCCCAGGCTGCGCGCTTCGCGTCTTCGCCTTCCCCCTGCGAGGGGGCACATCCTGCGGACCGGCGCAGCCGGTTCCGCGGATGTTTGCGCATGGCCTGCTCCGCGGCCTTTCGTTCCTTTGGGTTTCGTTCGCTGCGGGTGTTGCTGGAATGGGACCACCCCCAGGCTGCGCGCTTCCCCTCAAGGGGGCACATCCTGCGGCCCGGCGGAGCCGGTTCCGCGGATGTCTGCGCATGGGCTGCTGCGCGGGCTTTCGTGCCTTTGGGTTTCATGCGCTGCCGGGGGCGTCTCGTCCATGAGCCTGCTGCGCCAGGCCGGCGCGGGCCTGCGCATCGTGCGCGCCGTCGGGCACGGGCTGCGCGGCCTGTGGCTGCTGCGCTGGCGCTTCCCGGGCTTCTCGCCGGCCGAGCGCGAGGCCTGCATCGAGCAGTGGGCGCGCCACATGCTCGGCATCTTCAACGTCACGCTGCGGGTCGAGGGCCCGCGCCAGGCTGGCGGGCCGCTGCTGGTGGTGGCCAACCATCTGTCCTGGCTCGACATCCTGGTGATGCAGGCCACGCGAAACTGCCGCTTCGTGTCCAAGGCGGAGGTCCGGCGCTGGCCGCTGATCGGCGCCGTGGCCGCGGGCTCGGGCACGCTGTTCATCGCGCGCGAATCCCGCCGCGATGCCCTGCGCGTGGTGCATCACATGGCCGCGCGCCTGCGCGCGGGCGACGTGCTGGCCGTGTTCCCCGAAGGCACCACGGGCGACGGCGAGCGGCTGCTGCCCTTTCACGGCAACCTGCTGCAGGCCGCGATCTCGGCCGGGGCGCCGGTGCAGCCGCTGGGCATCCGCTTCATCGACGCGGCCACGGGTCGCCGTTCGCAGGCGGCCTCCTACGTGGGCGATGACACGCTGCTGGCCTCGATCTGGCGCACGCTGACCTCGGAGCCGATCGTCGCCATGGTGCGGCTGGGCGAGCCGCAACACGCCGAAGGCCGCGACCGGCGCGCCTGGGCCGAGGCCTTGCACGCGCAGGTGGATGTTCTGAGGTAGCGCGGCCACCGTGGCTGCAACGTACTGAAACAAAAAAGCGGCCCTGCGCCACGGCAGCCGGCGCGCCTGGCGCACATCATGCGGGCCCTTGCGCGCTGACGCGCCGCGGGCGGCGGCGATGCCGCCGCAGTCCTTCCTGCCTCACTTCCATGATCCTGATCCAACGCATCCAGAACCTGCTGCTCCAGCCCCGCGTGGCGTGGCGCCGCATCGACGAAGTCTCCGTTTCCGCCGGCCCGCTGTGGCGCCAGTTGCTGCTGCTGGCCGCGATTCCGGCCGTGTGCAGTTGCATCGGCATGGCTGCCGTCGGTGCCGGCAGTGCCGGCCTGACGGTGCACCTGCCCTGGGTCGCCGGCCTGGCCCAGGCTGCGGCCATTTATCTGCTGCTGGTGCTCGGGGTCTGGCTGCTGGCGCTGGTGATGGCCATCGTGGCCCCCACCTTCGGCGGCAACGCCGACCGCCTGCGGGCCTTTTCCCTGGCGGTGCATGCCAGCAGTGCCGTGCTGCTGGCCGGGGTGTTCCTGCTGGTGCCGCCCATGGCCCCGCTGATGCTGGTGGGCGCGCTCTATTCGGTCTACCTGGTGTTCACCGGCCTGCCGGTGCTGATGCGCAGTGCGCCGCAGAAGACCGCGCCCTATACCGCGGTCATCGTGCTCGCGGGGGCGGTGGCGGGCCTGCTGGTGTCCTCCGCGATTTCCTACTTCACCCTGGGCTCGGCAGTCGTCAAGCTGCACACGCCCGGGGGCAAGCTGGCCCTGGATGCCCAGGCCCTGGGCGCCGCCTCGCAGAAGATGGCCGACGCCGCCGAGCGCATGGAGGCCGCCAGCGAGCGCCAGGCCGGCGCACAGCCGCCCGCCACCAGCACGCCCCCGCTGATCGGGGGCGATCCGGACGCGGGCGCCGTGCCCGCGCCCGCTCTGAAGGCTGCGCTGCCCGAGATGCTTGGGGCCTTCCGCCGCACCGCCATCGAGATGCAGGGCGGCCACATGGCGGGGCGCGCCACGAGCAATGCCCGCGCCGACTATGTGCGCGACGAGCAGCGCCTGCGCATCGAGATGCTGGACCTGGGCAGCATGAGCAAGCTCATGGCCGAGGCCGGCGCCGTGGTGCAGGGCGAGCGCGAGAACGGCCAGTTGTCCGAGCGCACCTGGCAGGAGAACGGCCGCACCCTGCACGAGAGCTTCCGCAAGGACGGCAGCCAGGCCCAGTACACCACCACCCTGCGCAACGGCGTGGTGGTCGAACTCACCGGGCAGAAGATGAGCCTGGACGAGGTCAAGGCCGCCTCCAGCCTGCTCGACCTGGCGACGCTGGAAGGCTTGCAGCGCCAGAGCGGCCCATAGTTGCCCGCATGCGAAGATCGGCCCCATGACCCGAGGAATTCCCATGCTGCGTTCTCTTCCTGCCTGCCTGGCGCTGGCCTTCGGCGTGCAGGGCTGCGCCTTCTTCAAGCCGTCGTCCGTGCCCGCCGAGGTCGAGGTCATCTCCGAGGGCACCGTCTGCGATGCCGCCGGCGCGCAGTTCGCCCTGGGCAAGACGGTGGACGAGCGGCTGGGCGAGGAGGCGCGCGGCCGCGCCCATGCCAAGGTGGTGCGGGTGCTGCGGCCCGGGCAGATCGTGACGCGGGAGTTCGACGCCTCGCGCCTGACGCTGGACGCGGACGCGCGCGGCGTCGTCACCCGGGCGCACTGCGGCTGAGGCCGGGGCCGTCGCCGCGCGCCTGCAGCAGCGCAGCGGCCACCTCGGCAAAGCCGGCGCCGCGCGCGCCGCGGCTCAGGTAGCGCGGCAGGTGTTCGAGCATGGGCAGGAAGCGCGCGATGTTGGCCACGCCCACACTGTGCGGAAAGCGCTCGAACATCGTCTGGTCGTTGCTCGAATCGCCGACGTAGACCCAGCGCCCGATCTCGGCGTCCAGGTCGCGCTGCCAGAGCGTGCGCACGATCCAGCGCGCACCGGCGAGCTTGTCATGCTCGCCGTACCAGCCATTGATGTGGATGCTGCTCACCGTGGCGTTCATGCCCTCGCTGCGCAGCAGCGCCACCACGCGCGCGATGGTCTCGGGCGGCAACCGCGCGAACTCGCTGTGGTCGATGGCGATGTCGGTCTCGCGGCCGGGCGAATCGGTGGCCAGCGCGGTGCCGGGAACCTCGCGCAGCACGCGCCGGGCCACGGCCTGCATGCGGGCGAAGTTGGCGCTGCGCGTGGCCGAATCCTGCTGGTATATCTTTGATAGCAAAGAGCCCAGATCGCACCTGGGCTTCAGGCCTTTTTCATGCGTGGGCAGTAGCGCCACGGCGCCGTTTTCCGCCACCACGGCATCGACCGGCCAGGTCGCCGCAAAGGTCGCGCTCCAGCCCACCGGCCGGCCGGTGATCGGCACCACGTGCAGGCCCGCCGCCTGGAGGGCGCCCAGGGCCGCCAGCGCATCGGGCGTGATCGCGCCCTCGGTGGTCAGGGTGTCGTCGATGTCGGTCAGCACGCCGACGATGCCGCGGCGTTCGGCCTCGGGCCAGGTGGACAGGGGCTGCAGGCGGTGGCCAGGGGCAGGTGGGTTCACGAAGAGGGGGCCGCGCCGCGGCGGCTCTGCAGCATGGGCAGCAGAAGGACGGGGGCGACGGCAAAGGGCAGCAGGTAGCGGTACTCGCCGGCGATGGAAAAAACGAAGATGCCGCCCAGTTGGGCCAGCAGAGGCAGCAGCACGAGCAGTTCCGCCACCCTTCTTTGCCTGAGCGCGCCCGGCAACCCCCAGAGCAGCAGCAGGATGCCGAGCGCCGGCGTCCACAGCAGCCAGCGGCAGGCCAGGCTGGCCTTGTGCAGCTTGAGCAGCACGGCTTCGAGCCGGTCCAGGTGGAACCTGCGCATCTGCGACTTCGTCTGCACCTGGGCCAGCACCTGCTGCGTGTAATCGAACGGCAGGATGCCGCCCTGGGCCAGCAGCGAGGTCATGAAGATGTTGACCCGGCTGCCCAGGAAGGCGGGCAGGTTGCGCCAGAGGTTGTAGCGGAAGAATTCGCGCACGATGACCGCCTTGTCCTCGGGCGGAATCCGCATCAGCTCCGGCCCGTCCGGCTGGTAGACCAGCGGGTCCCAGTAGTCGCGGTCATAGTGGCGGATGATGTTCTGCAGGTCGTGCCGCCGGGTCAGCGCCTCGATCGTCGCCTCGGACACCCGGGGCTCGGCGCGCGGCAGGTTCATCGGGCGCGGCTGCAGGAAGTTGACCGTTTCGAACGCCGCCAAGGGAAACAGCACGCTGTGCGATTCGGTCGCATGCAGCCGCCCGCCCAGCAGCACCAGCGCGCTCCAGAACACCGCCATGCCCCACAGCCTGAGCCGGTCCGGCCAGCGCAGGGCCAGCGACGCCAGGGCCAGCGACGCAAGAAAGACGAAGCCGTTCTGCCGGCAGAACAGCGCGAACGGCAGGGTGATGAAGACCATCCCGAGCTGGAACGGCGCCAGCCGCCCGGCCCTGGCCGCCAGCCACAGTTCGAACAGCAGCCCCGCCGCCGCGATGGAGAACAAGGCGTCGGGGTACAGCGTGCCCGTGAAAAACATGATGTGCGGCGCAAAGCAGATGAAGACGGCACAAAACAGCGTGATCTTCCAGAACCCTTGCCGCCAGCACCAGGACAGCATGCGCGCGAACACCAGCGCCGCGAACAGCAACTGGAAGGCGATGGGTGCTTCCACCCGCCGGGTGCTGCCGTAGAAAAGATGGACGAAGTAGTACCAGAAGCTCGGCTTGCCGGACTGGAAGCCGCCTTGCGTCTGCAACTCCAGCAGGATCGCATAGCTGTCGGGCCCCAGCACGCCGGGCCAGAACGCGAGCAGCCAGCCGCCGTAGGCCAGGCACAGCGCGGCCAGCGCCACGAGGAACGCGCGCCCGGAGCGCTCGGCCTGCGCAGCGGCCCCGCTCATGGCGCGTTGCCCGCCGGCCAGCCCCCGCGCACCAAGAAGTGGCGCGCGCTGCGGAACTGCACGCCGCACGATGCGGCACTGCCGTGGCGTGAGATGGATTTAGGGCGCAGCGTAGGCTGCGGTGATCTCGCGTTGCGCCGTGAACCAGGGGTTCGGGCTGGCCTTTTCAGGGCGACCATCATGATTTTCTGGTTTGTTCGGCTTGAATCTGCGCATTCGACCCTCGCATTGCGTCGAGAGCCATGGGCCATGGGTAAGGCCGCGAGTCTATACAATCGCCGGGAAAGCGACAATGCACCCCAATAAAATGAAGCTATTTCTTGATAATGGTTCTGTGGCTTTGCGGGACATGGGGCGGTTCTTGCGGAGAGCCGCGCATTCGTCTGCGTGTCAGATCGCATTCTGCCTTCTCGTGCCTGCCGTCATCAGTGTATTTTTCTACCAGTACAAGAAGCGCAATTACACGCGCACGGAGGTGGCGGGGAATTACGTGGCCGCGGCAGAGGCGCCAAAATGGTCCTTCGACGAAATTCGCTTGAAGGACGGCAGGTATGAAATCGCGGGCTGGATCACCGACGAACCCCGCAATGGTTTCTGGCTCAAGCCGCGCATCGTGCTGGTTCCGCTCCATCAGAACAAGGCCATAGAGATTCGAACCCGGATGGTGCTGCGAAAGGACATCAGCGCAAAAATGGGCATTGCCGAAGGGCTCAATTTCATGGGGTTTCGCGCCGTCATCCGGAAAAAATACATACCGGTCGAGGATGGCGCCCGCATCATGATTTCCGTTGAGAGGAATGGAAAACGTGTGCTCGTCGACACCGGTCGCAGCCTGCCAGTGGATGTATGAGCATGTTGATTCTGAATAAACCAAGACAGGTATTTCATCTGTGTTTCCTGCTGCTGGCGATGCTGCTGCTAATGGTTTTGTCCTTCAAGGGACTCAGATCGGCCGGGGATGATGTCATGTATGCCAAGGCACTGCAGGACCGGTCTTTGGTGAATTATCTGACCGAGCGCTATACCATCTGGTCCGGGCGCGCGGCAGTCGATGCCTTGACCCTGCTCGTCATCCCGCATGAATGGTTGTGGCGCAGCCTCATGCTGTTCATTCTGCTGCTGTCATTGGGGCTCATGGCCCACGTCACGCAAGCCGATCAACGAGTCCTGGGACTCATTTTCCTGTTCCAAGGATTTTTCCTGCTTCCGCGCGGGGTCATGAGCGAGGCTGTCTGGTGGATGACGGGCTCGTTCAATTATCTGTGGCCCTGGGCCGCGGCGTCATTGGCTTTGCTGCCTTTTCTACGGCCTGAATTATTGCCGCGCCTTTTCATCGTGGCCCTTCCTGCAGCGCTGTATGGGGCCTCGCAGGAGCAGGCTGGATTGCTGTTGTTGGGGTTTCAGCTTCTGGCTGGCATAGGGTTGCTGCGTACTGGGCAACTTCGCTGGAGGCATGCGGTTTTGATGCTCGTTGCGCTGCTGGCACTGATTGGCGTCGTTGCCGCACCCGGCACTTCGGCGCGCTACAGCGTGGTCACGAGTTACTGGTTTCCTGAGTATTCCGAATGGCATCTAGATGAACGGATTTTTGCAGGATTTGATCTGGCGTTCAGCCATTTTTTCAGAAGCGAAAACATCATTTCCATTGCTTTTGTTGTACTATTATGCATTTTGGTTTTCCAGCGGACCAGGAGTCCTGCCAAGCGCCTGATTGCACTGGTGCCCGTTCTGCTCTATCTTTTGCAGGCGGTGCCCAGGCTGCTGCGGGCATCCTCACAAAGCTGGGTGCAGACGATCGCTGAGATATGGTCGTTCCAGAAGACGCCCGAAGGTTTTCATGTGTATGGCGTGGGAGATTATTTCCAGGCCGCCGTGAACTCGGTTTTCTATGGCCACTTCTTCTTGGTGATGTTGGGTGTATGCTGTGTCGGTTTCAGCATTTCCAATGCATCAATCCGATCCAGGTTCATCGCCCCAGGTGCGGCGGTTCTCATCTTCATCGCTGCTATCCTGTCGGCGGCAATCATGGGACTTTCGCCGACGCTCTATGCGTCGGGTGCACGGATATTCTTCTTCCAGAACATGCTGGTCCTGCTGCTGGCCACGCTGGTGTTCATGCAGGTAGAAGGAGAAAGACTAAAACGCATTGTGAATGGCATATTCACACTGGGCATGATAGTCGCGCTCTGGCATATTTTAAAAAAACCCTGATAGGGCCACCGTGCATCATTGCGCAGAAAGCTCCCGGATCGCGCGGTAGAACTGTGCCGATCCCTCCGCCGGGTTGTCGGGCCGGATTTCCATATTGGTAACTGCGCTGCGCGGGCTATCCTGGTCAGACGTGACCGAGATGAAATAGGGACTGATGAAGCGTGCACCATTCTTGTATTGGGACACCATCGCATCCAGGTGTACTCCGGGCTGCTTCCATTGCTGCGGGTTGAATTCCGGCACGCCGTAGTCCTGGATCTTGCGGGAGGCAATGAAATTGCGCACCCAGTCACTGTTGGCCGCGCCACCGTACATGTTCATGCCATCATGCCAGGACGTGTCACCGGCAAACGTCGTGTCCACCGCAAACAGCTGTGCGTTCCAGGTGGAATTGACCTGGGGCACGATCTGGTGCGAATACAGCAGCGACGCCGGAATGCCGGCTTGCCTGGCGATCGTGTAGAACTTGTTCAGTAGTGCGTTAACCTGTGTCGCGCGAAATTCGTCCCAGTCGCGTGCCAGCGGGTTGAAGTAGACGTCCTGCTGCTGGCGCGGAATATCGAGCCAGGCTCTGGCGCCTTTGAGCTTGTCGAGTTTTTCGAGCGACTTCAGCGTTGCGACCGGTCTCGCGGGCAGTCGGGACTGGTCACGTGCCATGACGTTGAAGTCGAATTGCGCGACTTCGTAGCGTTTGCCGGCCGCATGGGCCACTACCTGGCCCACATGGCGGCCCACCGGCAGTTTGTCAAAGGCATAGTCGTAGCGGAAGCCGACGTTCGGAGTCTTGATCTCTTCCACCGCGCGGTACACATCGAGGCGGTTCAGCCGGCGGGGCACGTCCGCCACGCGCTGGCCATCTACATAAAGCTCCAGTTTTTCCACTTGGCCTTCGGCTGTCCAGAGCCAGCCAGATACCGGCAGCACGCCGTCCGCGAAGCCGTCGTAGTGCTCGGCGAACGATGTCAGTGAGTCCGTGCGGATGTTCTTTCCGGGCAGAGGGATAGCACCGAAATCGGCGAACGTGAAGCCCGTGGTCTTGTTGAAGGCTTCCACCGTGCGGTACTTCTTGGACAGCCAGGATTTGAACTCCGCCGCTGACGCAGGGCTGTAGTCGGTGACGCTCGCTTTCTCGAAAACGCCCATGCCGTTTTCAAAATCATTGAACATCTGGTGCAACTCCCCGGCCAGCGTGACGGCGATGATGCGATTCTGCACCGCAGCCGGGAGTCTGGCCACTTTCTGCGCGACATAGCGCAGTGCCTCGAAGCGGTAGTGGTTGACCGGAATCGTCTCGTCCGTCAGCAGCGTGAACGGAGTGACGGCATAACCAAAATAGGACGTGTCGGGGGGCGCGCCGTTGGCCAGCAGCAGCAGGTTGCGCTTGTCCCTGGCTAGTTCCTCGCTCAGCGGGCCCTGCGTATCGAAATGGTTGGCTGCGAGATAGACGACGACCGGGCGATTCACTTTGGCAATCAAGGACAGGTTGTCGTCCACCTTGGCAGCGTTGATCACCCACTTGCCATTCTTCTTCTCGTACAGCCCGAGCAACGGAATGGTCGCTGTATAACCCACCTGCACCTTGCCGGCCGCTCCGCCCGCTTCGAAATCGTTCAGAAGATGGGTGAGCATGGCCGGGGAATCGAACTTGTATTTTCCGCAATGGGAGTTGGGCGCGATTCCCTTGCGTACCTGCTCCGAGCGTTGGGCGGACAGGCAGATGGCGAGACCTTCAATCACGGGCGCTATATAGAAAGTGCTTCGCTCAGGCAAGGGCATTTGTGCCGAACCCAGCAATGGAAAGGCGGTGGCCATTGCCAGGGAGATGAACTTTATTTTCTTCACGATCAATCCTGCTCATTCAACAGATGGTTCTTGATGGAGTAGCCCTGCACGCAAGCATCCGCTTCACGGCGGGCACGATACGACGGCGACGCGCAGAGCCTGTACGTTCTGCCACGATTCAGCGGTGCATGAGTAGTTCTTCTGCAACCAATCCATCATGGCGTTTCCTTCGTATTGAAAGGAAGCATGGGTGAAAAAAATGATCCTCGCAGGTCGGTGTTCCAGAGCTTGCAGCCGCGCAGGCATGAGATCTGGATTGGTGATGCTCAGAACGCGAGTGTCAAGCTGTTCTTGGGGGAGTTTCTTACGCAGGTAATGCACGAAATGCGAGCGCATCGTCGGGTCGATCAGCGGAATGATGACGATGTCGTTCGGGCCGTACAGGCGGGCAACCAACTCCGCTGCCCCACGCCAGTCCCCTCCATTCTGGGGTTTGGGCGACAGTTGCCAGGCCCAGATTCCCATGGGTATCAGAAATGCCGTAAGCAGCAGGCTTGCCGCCCTCGGCCACCCCTTTACCAGGGTAAAGATGGATAGCATCAGCAAGATGCCGGGGAACATGAATATCACGTAGCGCGTCGAGAAGAATTCCGCACGCCGCGTCGCCAGGATCAGCACCAGGAAGAACAAGGTCAGGATGCCCGCGATTGCGCCTGCCGATGGCGCGAGGATGTGCTGCTCGCTGCGCATGCGCTTGTAGATCAGCAGCGTTGCCAGCACGACCAGCATGGAAATCCAAAACCCCTTCGTATTGACATGGGGATAGATGTTGTGCAGCAGCGATATGGTGTTGCGCTTGAAGGTCATCGCCAGTGAGAGAGCCTCGGGCGGCGCTGCATTCATCTTGGTGGCAATGCCTGCCCAGCCGAGTGCGATGTAGATGCCGATCGGCACCAAGGCCAGGAGCCATGAGGCCGACGCCCTGCAAAAAGCTCTGATGCTGCGCACCCTGAGCGTCATGATGGCGGCAAAACTGAGCGTCATGATCAGGCCGTAATAATGCGTCAATGCGAGCAAGCCGCCTGCGGCGAGCAGCAGGAAATGGGGCCTGCCGGCTCGCAGGCCCGCTTCGTCTTCATCCATCTGGCGCAGCAGAAATGCGAACATCCACGCCGAAAGGAATGCCCCCAATGAATAGTTGCGCACATCCTGGCTGTAGATCAGCAACGGTGCGGAGGCTGCCAGCAGCGCGACGTAGACGATCCGGCCCGGTGCCGTGATGGTGCGTGGCAGCGCAAACACCGACAGCAGGGTTCCAACGCCCAGGCTGGCAGTGAGGCTGCGAAGCGCGAAATCCGAGGTTCCAAACAGCTTGATCCAGACGACCAGCAGCATTTCAAAGAGCGGCGGATGCGGGTCGGAGAACTTCCAGGTCCAGAAGTTGTCCGTCAACTGCAGCTTCTGCATGCTTTTTCCGGCCTCGAACGGCCCGTACCACGGCCCGGACTGGGTTGCCGTCGCGACGGAGAAAAGCTCATCCTCCCATAAGCTGAACGCATCTATATGGTAGAAGCGCAAGGCTGCGGCAAGCAATATGATGGCGATAATTATCAAATTGCTGCCATTGAATTTCGACATGGGCGAGGCAGCGGAATGAGGCATGATTTCTTATTTTGCTGATTTACATGGGAAAACTGGGATAAATGCACCGAAAATCGCCTGGACGCCGGGCGCTGCATCCAGCGATCAATAGGCCAGCGGCATCAGCTTGTGTTGGCCGCCCTGCTTTTTCCGGTACCGGGGGGTAAAACTTCCTGCACGACATACAGAGGGCGCACCTTGGTTTCGTTGTAGATGCGGCCCAGGTATTCGCCAATGACGCCGATGAAGAACAACTGCACTCCCCCGAAGAACAGGATCGTGACGATCAGGGTCGGGTAGCCGGCAACACGTTCGCCCCAGAGCAGTGTTTTCAGGATGATCCAAGAACCGGCCAAGACGGAAAATAGCGCGATGAACACGCCCAGGTAGGTGGCGAGCTTCAGCGGCAGGATGGTGAAGGAAGTGATGCCCTCCAGGGCGAAATTCCACAGCTTCCAGTAGTTGAATTTCGACACGCCCGCGGCCCGTGGCGGGCGCCGGTATTCGACCGCGATGGACGGGTAGCCGACCCAGGCGAACAGCCCTTTCATGAAGCGATGGTGCTCGCGCAACTGGAGCAGTGCATCCACCGCCCTGCGGCTCATGAGGCGGAAATCGCCGGTGTTGGCGGGGATCTGCACCTTGGAGAGTTTGCCGATCACCTGGTAGAAATAGCGCGCCGTGGCCTTCTTCGCCCAGGACTCGCCGTCGCGGTGGGTGCGCCGGCCATAGACCACGTCGTAGCCGTTCTTCCACTCGCGGATGAAGTCTGCCATGAGTTCGGGCGGGTCCTGCAGGTCGGCGTCGATGATGACCACGGCATCCCCCTTGGCATGGTCGAGGCCGGCCGTCATGGCGATCTCCTTGCCGAAGTTGCGCGACAGCAGGACGCAGCCGACGCGCGGATCCTGGCGCTGCAGTGCCTCGATCTTCGACTGCGTGGCATCGGTGCTGCCGTCGTTGATGAAGATGATCTCCCACGCATAGTCCGGCAGGCTGGCCAGCACTGCGCTGATGCGCTCGTGGAAGATGTCGAGCACCGCTTCTTCGTTGTAGGCGGGAACGATGATGGAGATCAGTTTCTGCTGCATGGGCGCATCATGACTTGTGTGCGCTGCGGAATGCCACCTTGCGTGCGCTGACGAAGTTCACCACCAGGCCGGCCACGCTGCCCAGCGCCACCCCCAGCGTGGGAGCCCACGGGGCGCTGCTCCACAGCAGGGTGAGGGTGTAGGCAAGGTAGTTCACCAGCGCGCCGCCGAGCATGGCCACCATGTAGCGCCAGTACTGCTGCCAAGCGCTGTAGCGGGCGCTGGCGGCCTGGGCACTGAAGGTGAAGGCGCGGTTCAACGCCCAGGTGGTGGTGGCTGCGCCCAGGAATGACACGACGCGCCCGGCGAACCAGCCCAGCCAGGGCGCCAGCGCATACAGGATGGCCACGTCGACCACGAAGCCTATGGTGCCGACCACGCAGAAGGCCAGGAACTGGCGCGGGAGTTTCATGGCAGTCGTCCACGGCGCCGCGCGACACCCGCAGCGAACGAAACCCAAAGGAACGAAAGGCCGCGGAGCAGGCCATGCGCAAACATCCGCGGATCCGGCTTTGCCGGTCCGCAGGATGTGCCCCCTCGCAGGGGGAAGGCGAAGACGCGCAGCGCGTAGCCTGGGGGTGGTCTCATCTCATCCAGCATGCTGCAGCGCCAGGCCCGCATGCTCGCGCAGCGGATGGAAGTGGATCTTCGGAAAGCGCTCCTGCGCCAGCCGCACGTCGTACGGCGAGGTGCACAGGAAGGCCAGCGTGTCCGCCGCGTCCCTGGCCATGCGCTGCGGATAGGCGTTGACGAACTCGCGCAGCTCGGCCGGGGTGTCGGCCGTGATCCAGCGCGCTCCGGTGTACTGGCAGCCTTCGAGCCGCACATCGGCGTCGTACTCGGCCTTCAGGCGGTGCTGCACCACTTCGAACTGCAACTGGCCGACGGCGCCCAGCAGCATCGGCCCGCCGATCTCGGGGCGGAACACCTGGATCGCGCCTTCTTCGCCGAGCTGGGCCAGGCCCTGCTGCAACTGCTTGGTGCGCAGCGGGTTCTTCAGGATCACGGTCATGAACAGCTCGGGCGCGAAGAAGGGCAGGCCGGTGAACTGCAGGCTCGCGCCGTCGGTGATGGTGTCGCCCAACTGCACGCCGCCGTGCGTGGTGAAGCCCACGATGTCGCCCGCGTAGGCTTCCTCCACCGCCTCGCGGCGCTGGCTCATGAAGGTCACGACGCTGGTGGGGCGCAGTTCCTTGGCGGTGCGCTGCACCTTGAGCTTCATGCCCGGCGTGTACTTGCCCGAGGCCATGCGCACGAAGGCGATGCGGTCGCGGTGGTTGGCGTCCATGTTGGCCTGCACCTTGAAGACCACGCCCGCGAAGTCCTTGTCCTCGGGCTGGATCTCTTTCACCACCGGCTGGCGGTTGACCAGGGTGGTGCTGGTGCGCGACTGCGGCGAAGGCGCCAGGTCGACCAGCGCGTCGAGCACTTCCATCACGCCGAAGTTGTTCACGCCGGAGCCGAAGAACACGGGCGTCTGCTTGCCGGCCAGGAAGGCTTCGCGGTCCCAGGTGGGGGAGGCGCCGGTGGCCAGCTCCATGCTGTCCATGGCGGTCTCGAAATCTGCGCCGAAGCGCTTGACGAGCATGTCGCGCTCGCCAAGCGCAAGGGTCTCGAAGTCCTGCGGTAGCCGCTCGCTGCCCGACTCGAACACCGTCATCGCCTGCGTGCGCAAGTTCATGATCCCGCGGAAAGTCTTGCCCTGGCCCACCGGCCAGGTCATGGGCACGCAGGGCATGCCGAGTTCGCGCTCGACCTCGTCGAGGATGTCAAGCGGCTCGCGCACTTCGCGGTCCATCTTGTTGACGAAGGTGATGATGGGCGTGTCGCGCTGGCGGCAGACCTCGATCAGCCGGCGCGTCTGAGCTTCAACGCCGTTGGCCGCGTCGATCACCATCAGCGCCGAGTCGACGGCGGTGAGCACGCGGTAGGTGTCTTCCGAGAAGTCCTTGTGGCCGGGCGTGTCGAGCAGGTTGATGACGTGGTCGCGGTACAGCATCTGCATGACCGACGAGGCCACCGAGATGCCGCGCTGCTTCTCGATTTCCATCCAGTCGGAGGTGGCATGGCGGCTGGCCTTGCGCGCCTTCACCGACCCGGCGATCTGGATCGCGCCGGAGAACAGCAGCAGTTTCTCGGTCAGCGTGGTCTTGCCGGCGTCGGGGTGGGAAATGATCGCGAAGGTGCGGCGGCGGCGGGTTTCGGAGAGGAAGGACACGGGTGGGCAGGTGGGAGAAGCGTAATCCGTGATTTTCTCAGACGCGGCGGGCGGCGGGCGGCGGGCGGCGGGCGGCGTCGTGCCAGGGCCGGCCGCATCGGGCCTGCATTCCGGATCGCCTCCTACAATTCCGGCGTTTGTGGCTTTCGCAGAGGCCAGCGCCCGCTTTTGCTCAGGCTCCGTGTTCAACCTGGGGCGGTCCCGTCTCCCAACTTCATCACCCGACCATGCAGCCTGGCCGCGACAAGGACAACAACTTCGACTTTCTGCGCCTGGCGGCGGCAACCGGCGTGCTGCTCAGCCACCAGTTCGCTTTGTCGGGGCGGCCTGAGCCCTTGTTCATCAACAGCAGTTGGGGCGGGCTTGGCGTGCTGGTGTTCTTTGCCATCAGCGGTTATCTGATCGCGGGCAGCTGGGTGCGCGATCCGCATCTCTGGCGTTTCGCCGTTCGACGCTTTCTCCGGATATGGCCTGGGCTGGCGGTTGCGACCGTGCTGGTGGTTTTCGTCCTCGGCCCGCTGGTCAGTTCGCTGGGCAGCACCGAGTACTTTTCCTCGCCCGTGACCTGGACGTACCTCAATTTGCTGGGGCTATGGGAGTTCGAGTCGCAACTGCCCGGCATTTTTGCCGGCAACCCCGTGCCGCAAAGCGCCAATGGCTCCTTGTGGACCATTCCGATCGAGGTGAAGTGCTATGCGCTCCTGGCCCTGGTCGGGGTTCTGGGCTTCATGCGGCGCAGCGGGCTGCTGCTGGTGGCGGCATTCGCGGCGTCGGCGGTCTGGTTCTTCTTTCTTTTGAAGATGGGCTATGACAACCCGCTGCGCATGAAGCTGCAGATGGGCGTGGTGTTCTTCTCCGGTTCTTGTCTGTGTGTGCTGCGCTCCCACTGGTTGCCGCACAGGCGGTGGTTCGCACTGCTATCGGCGCTGACCATCGCTGCGCTCTGGTTCGGTGGCTGGCAGGAAGTGGCCATGACCCTGGGTCTGCCGTTGGCCACCGTGGTGTTTGGTAGTTGCGCCACGCCATTACTGCGACGGGCTGGCCGGTTTGGCGATATCTCCTATGGCCTCTACATCTATGCGTTTCCGGTGCAGCAGACCATCATCTGGGTCACGGGTAATCGACTCTCTGTGCTGGAAGGTGCCTGCTTCACCGTGCCTGTGACGGTCGCGCTGGCCTTCTTGTCGTGGCATCTTGTAGAGCGGCCCGCGCTGCTCTGGAAAGATCGTTTGGGCGCCGGCGCGCCGCATCGCGCCAGCGCCTCGGCTGTGGTTGGCAGGCCGGTCGATCGGTAGTCTCATGTCCCGACGCCCTTGCTCAGGGCTTCTATAATCCGCACCTTCCGAGGAGCGTTGCAGCGCCGCCATGGCGTGAGGCTCGGAAACCCACCTTCGCAACGACGCTCGCCCACGTTCCGTGTGCCTTGAGCGCTTGTCTGCCCATTGCGGGACGTGGTCATCGAACTACTCCTATGGAGCCGACCATGAACGCCGTCCTCAAGCCCGCCACGTCCCCCGACCAGGCCATCGCCGACATCAGCCTTGCCGCCTGGGGCCGCAAGGAAATCCGCATCGCGGAAACCGAAATGCCGGGCCTGATGGCCATCCGCGAGGAGTTCGCCAGGAGCCAGCCGCTGAAGGGCGCGCGCATCACCGGCTCGCTGCACATGACGATCCAGACCGCCGTGCTGATCGAGACGCTGCAGGCGCTCGGCGCCACGGTGCGCTGGGCCTCGTGCAACATCTTCTCGACGCAGGACCACGCCGCTGCCGCCATCGCCGAAAAGGGCACGCCGGTGTTCGCGATCAAGGGCGAGTCGCTCAAGGACTACTGGGACTACACCCACGCGATCTTCGAGTTCGGCCCCAAGGGCGCGCAAGGCGAAGGCCCGAACATGATCCTGGACGACGGCGGCGACGCCACCCTGCTGATGCACCTGGGCCAGCGCGCCGAGAAGGACCTGGGCGTGCTCGCCCACCCGACGAGCGAGGAAGAACGCATCCTCTACGCCGCGATCCGGGCCAAGCTGGCGGTCGACGACACCTGGTACACCCGCAAGTCGGCCGAGATCATCGGCGTGACCGAGGAAACCACCACCGGCGTGCATCGCCTGAACGAGATGTCGGCCAAGGGCACGCTGCTGTTCCGCGCCATCAACGTGAACGACTCGGTCACCAAGAGCAAGTTCGACAACCTGTACGGCTGCCGCGAGTCGCTGGTGGACGGCATCAAGCGCGCGACCGACGTGATGATCGCCGGCAAGGTGGCCTGCGTGGCCGGCTACGGCGACGTGGGCAAGGGCTCGGCCCAGGCGCTGCGCGCGCTGTCGGCGCAGGTGTGGGTGACGGAAATCGACCCGATCAACGCCCTGCAGGCCGCCATGGAAGGCTACAAGGTCGTGACGATGGAATACGCCGCCGACAAGGCCGACATCTTCGTCACCACCACCGGCAACCGCGACGTGATCCGCCACGAGCACATGCTCGCCATGAAGGACCAGGCCATCGTCTGCAACATCGGCCACTTCGACAACGAGATCGACGTTGCCTCGATCGAGCAGTACGAGTGGGAAGAGATCAAGCCGCAGGTCGACCACATCAGGTTCCCCGACGGCAAGAAGATCATCCTGCTGGCCAAGGGCCGGCTGGTGAATCTGGGCTGCGGCACCGGCCACCCGAGCTTCGTCATGTCGTCCTCGTTCGCCAACCAGACCATCGCCCAGATCGAGCTGTTCACCAAGCCCGACGCCTACCAGGCCGGCAAGGTCTACGTGCTGCCCAAGCACCTGGACGAGAAGGTCGCGCGCCTGCACCTGAAGAAGGTCGGCGCCATGCTGACCGAACTGACCGACGCCCAGGCCGCCTACATCGGCGTGGACAAGAACGGCCCCTACAAGCCCGACAGCTACCGCTACTGATACGGCGCCGGCCGATGCGCGCGGATCAATTGCTGGTGGAGCGCGGCATGGCCGCCTCGCGTTCCCAGGCGGTGCGGCTCATTGCCGGCGGCCTGCGCTGGCGCGAGGCCGGCAGCGGCGCTGCCTGGCGTGTCGTCGGCAAGAACCGCGACGACATCCCCGCGTCCGCCGAACTGGAACTGCTCGACGCGGCCGAGTCGCGCTATGTCTCGCGCGGCGGCCTCAAGCTCGAAGGCGCGCTGCAGGCCGCTGGCATTGCCGCGGCCGGCAAGCTGTGCCTGGACGTGGGGCAGTCCACCGGCGGCTTCACCGACTGCCTGCTGCAGCACGGCGCCCGGCACGTGGTCGGCGTGGACGTGGGCCATGGCCAACTGCACGCCCGCCTGCGTGAGGACGCGCGCGTGACCGCCGTGGAACGCGTCAACGCGCGCAGCCTGAGTGCTACTGATTTTGTAGCTAATGGCCCAGCTGCTGCCTGGGCTATAAGCACTTTTTCCGTGAATTCAGAGGCACGCTTCGACCTGGTGGTCGGCGACCTGTCATTCATCTCGCAAACGCTGGTGCTGCCGGCGCTGGTGCCGTTGATGGCGGCCGACGCCGACCTGCTGATGCTGGTCAAGCCGCAGTTCGAGCTGCAGCCCGGCCAGATCGGCAAGGGCGGCATCGTGCGCGATCCGGCCCTATACGCCGTGGTGGAGGCGCGCCTGCGCGCGGCCTGCGATGCGCTGGGCCTGGTGGTGGGGCACTGGTTCGACAGCCCGATCGAGGGCGGCGACGGCAACCGCGAGTTCTTCATCCATGCAAGGAGGGCGGCATGACCGCACCCGTTTCCCCGCGTTCGCCGCTGCCGGTGAGCTTCGAATTCTTCCCGCCCAAGACGCCCGAGGGCGCGGCCAAGCTGCGGCTGGTGCGCCAGGCGCTCTATGCGCGCCAGCCGGAATTCTGTTCCGTCACCTACGGCGCCGGCGGCTCCACGCAGGAAGGCACCTTCGGCACCGTGCGCGAGATCCTGGCCGAAGGCGTCGAGGCCGCCGCGCACTTCTCGTGCATCGGCGCCACGCGCGCCTCGGTGCGGGCCGAACTCGCCACGCTGGCGCAGATGGGCGTCAAGCGCCTGGTCGCGCTGCGCGGCGACCTGCCCAGCGGCTACGGCGCCGGCGGCGAATTCGCCTATGCCAGCGACCTTGTCGCCTTCATCCGCGCCGAGACCGGCAGCACCTTCCGCATCGAGGTGGCGGCCTATCCCGAGGCCCATCCCCAGGCGCGTTCGCCCGCGGCCGACCTGCAGGCCTTCGCCGCCAAGGTGCGCTCCGGGGCGGACGCCGCGATCACCCAGTACTTCTACAACGCCGACGCCTACTTCCGCTTCGTGGACGAGGTGGCGGCGCTGGGCCTTGGCGTGCCCGTGGTGCCCGGCATCATGCCGATCACCAGCTCGACCCAGCTGATGCGCTTCTCCGACGCCTGCGGCGCCGAGATCCCGCGCTGGATCCGGCTGCGGCTGCAGTCCTTCGGCGACGACGCGGCCTCGATCCGCGCCTTCGGCCTGGACGTGGTGGCCGAACTCTGTGCGCGCCTGCGCGCAGGCGGCGCGCCCGCGCTGCACTTCTACACCATGAACCAGTCGGCCGCGACGCTGGCTCTGCTGGATCGGCTCTGATGACGGCGCGGCGGCGCACCCGGGCGCTCGCGGGGCTGCTGGTCCTGCTGTCGGGCTGCGCGACCCCGCCGCCGCCGCAGCAGGCGGCCCCGGCGCCCGTGGCCAAGGCCGAGACGCCGCTGCGGCCGCTGTTGCGGTTGCGCGACATCCCGGAGGATGCCCCCGCATCCGGCGTTGCGTTCGTGATGGCGCCGCCCGCGCCGGACGAGCCCGACGCGCCGCAGGAAGACCCGGAGGCGGGCCAGGAGATCGGCCGTGGGGGCTCCTCCTGGTACGGCGGCCGCTTCCACCGGCGCCGCACCGCCAGCGGCGAGGCCTTCGACATGGAGGCCTTCACCGCCGCGCATCGCACGCTGCCCTTCGGCACCCTGGTATGCGTGCGCAGCCTGGTCAACGGCCGCTCGGTCGTGGTGCGGGTCAACGACCGCGGGCCGTCGTCGCCGCAGCGCATCATCGACCTGAGCTACGCCGCCGCCAGGGCACTGGACATGGTCGGCCTGGGCTTCAAGCAGGTGGTGCTCAGCCGCCCAACGGCCACAGGCGAATGCGTGCGCTGAGCGCGCTGCCGCGCAGGCCATCCGGGAAAGGCCTCATGTCAGGCATGGGATTTGCGTGACTCAATGGTCATCCCACAAACCAACAGAGGAATCTACCCTATGAAAAAGACCTTGATCGCCTTTGGTGCCTTGCTGGCGTGTGCCGGCACCGTACAGGCGCAAAGTTCTGTGACCATTTCTGGATTGATGGATGCCTATGCCGGCTCCATGCGCATGGCAGGCGACCCTGGCCGCACCAACGTGCTCGGCAGCGGCGGCCTCACCACCTCCTGGTTCGGCTTCACCGGCGTGGAGGACCTGGGCGGCGGGCTCAACGCCAGCTTCAAGCTGACCTCGTTCATGCGCGTCGACACCGGCAGCATGGGGCGCTTCAATGGCGACCCGTTCTTCTCGCGCGACGCCAGCGTCGGCCTGGGCGGCGGCTTCGGCAACGTGCAACTGGGCCGCGGCCTGGCGCCCAACTTCCTGCCCACCATCATCGCCAACCCGTTCGGCGACTCCTTCACCTTCTCGCCGCTGGTGCTGCACGCCAACGTCACCACCGCCCGCTGGACCACCCCCACCACCCCGTCCGACACCGGGTGGAGCAACCAGATCCTCTACAGCACGCCAAGCTTCGGTGGGCTGAAGGCCAACCTGCACTATCAGTTCGGCGAGCAGTCCAGCAACACCGGCAACGACGGCAAGCGCAACCTCGGCATCAACGCGCTGTACTTCGGCGGCCCGGTGACCCTGGTCGGCTTCTACGAGCGCGCCCAGATCTCCAACCCCGTGAATCCGGGCGTCATCACCACCGGCGGCGTGCCCGACACCAAGAAGAACTGGATGCTGGGCGGTGCCTACGACGCAGGTTTCCTCAAGGCCTTCCTGACCTACGGCCAGTCCAAGGCCGACATCGCCAACTTCACCGGCAAGACCACCTCGCTCGGCGTGGACGTGCCCCTGGGCGGCGGTTCGGTCAAGGCCGGCGTGGCGCGTACCGAGGTGTCGGGCTCCTACAACGGCACCCGCACCACCGGCACCGTGGGCTACGACTACTTCCTTTCCAAGCGCACCGACGTCTACGCCATGCTCATGCATGACAGCGTCACGTCCCTCAGCAGCGGCACCAGCGTCGGCATCGGCGTGCGCCACCGGTTCTGAAGCGCATTGCCGCACCCATGGAAAAGAGGCCCCGGCAGACCGGGGCCTCTTTTTTTTCCCTTCCGCGTCAGCCGCCGGACTCGAGCGAAAAGGCCGCGTGCCGGTCCTGGCCCAGCGCCGCCACCATCTGCGGCAGGGCCGGCGCCAGGGCGGCTTTCAGGGTGTAGGGCGGATTCACCACGAACATGCCGCTGGCCGGCAGGCCGGGCCGCTTGGCGCCTTCCCCGGCGACGGCCGCGCTGGCCATCTTCGACGACTTCACCGTCAGCGTGGCGTGCAGCCAGGGCTTGCCGGCCTGCGTGGCCAGCGTGCGCAGCCGCCGCGGCAGCTCGTGCGCCTCGGGCCGCGCGATCAGCGGATACCACACCGCATAGGTGCCGGTGGCGAAGCGCTTGAGGCTGTCGGCCACCAGGGCCGCCACCCTGGCGTAGTCCTGCTTGAGTTCGTAGCTGGGGTCGCACAGCACCAGGGCGCGCCGCGCGGGCGGCGGCAGGAATTTCTTCACGCCCTCGAAGCCGTCCTCGCTCAGCACCGCGATCCGGCGGCCGGCATCGAGCTGGGCGATGTTGCCGGCCAGCGCCCGGGCATCGGTGGGGTGCAGCTCGAACAGCTTGAGCTTGTCCTGGGGCCGCAGCAGCCGCTCCAGCAGGAACGGCGAGCCGGGGTAGACCTTGGGGTTGCCGCTGCCGTTGAAGCCCCGCACCAGGTCGAGGTAGGCCTGCAGCGCCGGCGCGCAGTCGGCCGGCGGGCTGCCGTACAGGCGCAAGATGCCCTCTTGCGCCTCGCCGCTTTTGGTCGCGTAGTCGCCATCGAGCCGGTACAACCCGGCGCCGGCATGGGTGTCGAGCACCGTCAGCACCGCGTCCTTCTGTACGAGATGGTCGAGGATGGCGACCAGCGTCGTGTGCTTGAGCACGTCGGCGTGGTTGCCCGCATGGAAGGCGTGGCGGTAGCTGAACATAGCCGCCTATGGTAAGCGGCCTTGCCGGCCGACGTGAAAACTTCCTATAATGGAAGGCTTCGCAGCGCTCGATGGGTCCCGCGGCGAGGTTTCACCCCCACCTAAGAGGTTTCCTTCAGAGAGACACCGACCGTGGAAAAGGGCCCTCTACACTCGAAAGCTATCAGCAATGTCTACATTCAGCGCAAAGCCCGCTGACGTGGTGCACGAGTGGTTTGTGATTGACGCGACCGACAAGGTCCTCGGCCGGGTAGCCAGCGAAGTTGCCCTCCGTCTGCGCGGCAAGCACAAGGCCATTTACACGCCTCACGTCGATACTGGCGACTTCATCGTCATCGTCAACGCTTCCAAGCTCAAGGTCACCGGCACCAAGTCGCTCGACAAGGTGTACTACCGTCACTCGGGCTACCCCGGCGGCATCACGGCCACCAACTTCCGCGACATGCAGGCCAAGCACCCCGGCCGCGCACTCGAGAAGGCCGTCAAGGGCATGCTGCCCAAGGGCCCGCTCGGCTACGCCATGATCAAGAAGCTCAAGGTCTACGGCGGCGCGGAGCATCCGCACACCGCCCAACAGCCGCAAGTGCTGGAAATCTAAGGAGCCCACGATGATTGGTGAATGGAACAATGGCACCGGCCGCCGCAAGTCCAGCGTGGCCCGCGTGTTTCTGAAGAAGGGCTCCGGCAAGATCACGGTCAACGGCAAGGACGTACAGGAGTACTTCGGCCGCGAGACCTCGATCATGATCGCCAAGCAGCCGCTGGTGCTGACCAACCATGTCGAAACCTTCGACATTCAGGTCAACGTGCACGGCGGCGGTGAATCCGGCCAGGCCGGCGCCACCCGCCACGGCATCACCCGCGCCCTGATCGACTACGACGCGACGCTCAAGCCCGTCCTGAGCCAGGCCGGCTTCGTGACCCGCGACGCGCGTGAAGTCGAGCGCAAGAAGGTCGGCCTGCACTCTGCACGCCGCCGCAAGCAATTCTCGAAGCGCTGATGCTGGCCACTGCGGACCTGCAGGGCCGCGGTGCAGATCACAGCATTTCGCCTGCTGTCGAAACCGCCCTCGTGGCGGTTTTGTTTTTCCGCATCGCCCTGCTGGTTGTACCGGCAAATCCCGGCGGGCGGCCTGATCTTGCGCTTTACGCTAGCATGTCCGTCTAGCGTCATCGCACATTCCACCGGAGCCTTCCATGAGCGCCCTTGCCGAAGCCGTCCCCACTGAAGAAATGCCCGCCCCGATCCTGTTCACCGACAGCGCGGCCGCCAAGGTGGCCGAGCTGATCGCGGAAGAGGGCAACCCCGACCTCAAGCTGCGCGTTTTCGTGCAGGGCGGCGGCTGCTCGGGCTTCCAGTACGGCTTCACGTTCGACGAGATCACCAACGAGGACGACACGACCATGACCAAGAATGGCGTGTCGCTGCTGATCGACGCCATGAGCTACCAGTACTTGGTGGGCGCCGAGATCGACTACAAGGAAGACCTGCAGGGCGCGCAGTTCGTGATCAAGAATCCCAACGCCACCACGACCTGTGGCTGCGGCTCGAGCTTCTCCGCCTGATCCTGCGTGACGGTGCGTCGCTCCGCACACCGTCCACAAGCCGCCTCCGGGCGGCTTTTTCGTTGGCGCCGCCTTCCCTCTGCCCATTCCGGCCGCATCCGATGATCCGTTTTCCCACTTCCGCTTCTGGAACACCGCTGCTCTGGCTGGTGGCCGTCGGCTTCTTCATGCAGACGCTGGACGCGACCATCGTCAACACCGCCTTGCCCGCCATGGCCAGCAGCCTGGGCGAGAGCCCGCTGCGCATGCAGTCGGTGGTGGTGGGGTACTCGCTCACCATGGCGATGCTGATCCCGGCTTCGGGCTGGATCGCTGACCGCTTCGGCACCCGGCGCGTGTTCTTTGGCGCCATCCTGCTGTTTGCCATCGGTTCGCTGTTTTGCGCGCTGTCCCAGAACCTGACCCAGATCGTGGCATCGCGCGTGTTGCAGGGCCTGGGAGGGGCGCTGCTGCTGCCGGTGGGGCGGCTGGCCGTGCTGCGGGCCTTTCCGCGGGAGCAGTTCCTGCGCGCCATCAGTTTCGTCGCCATACCGGGTCTGATCGGGCCGCTGCTGGGGCCGACGCTGGGCGGCTGGCTGGTGCAGTACGCGTCCTGGCACTGGATCTTCCTGATCAACCTGCCGGTGGCGCTGCTGGGGTGTATCGCCACGCTGCGCTACATGCCCGAAGGGCGCAGCATGGTGATGGCACGCTTCGACCTGGGTGGCTATTGCCTGCTGGCCTTCGGCATGGTGGCGATCTCGCTGTCGCTGGACGGGTTGTCGGAGCTGGGGCTGCGGCAGGCCACCGTGGTGCTGCTGCTGATCTTCGGGCTGGCAAGCCTGGCGGCCTACTGGCTGCGGGCCCTGCGCCGGCCCGATCCTTTGTTTGCGCCGGAGCTGTTTTCGGTGCCGTCGCTGCGTGTCGGGCTGCTGGGCAACCTGTTCGCCCGCATCGGCAGCAGTTGCATGCCCTTTCTGATTCCGCTGCTGCTGCAGGTGAGCATGGGCTATTCGCCCTCGCAGGCCGGCATGATGCTGCTGCCCGTGGCGCTGGCCGGCATGGCAGCCAAGCCCGTGGTCACGCGCCTGGTGTCCCGCATCGGCTACCGGCGCATGCTGGTGGGCAATACCGCAATGGTCGGACTGGTCATGACCAGCTTCGCGCTGGTGTCGCCTGAGCAGCCGCTGTGGCTGCGCATCCTGCAGCTGGCCTGCTTCGGCGCGGTCAATTCGATGCAGTTCACGGCGATGAACACGGTCACGCTCAAGGATCTCGATGGCGGCATGGCCAGCAGCGGCAACACCTTGCTGTCCATGGTGCAGATGCTCGCCATGGGGCTGGGGGTGGCGGCCGCCGGGGCGGTGTTGGCCGGCTTCGGCGACTACTTTGGTGCCGGTGCGGCAGGAGCCCACACCCTGTCGGCCTTCCGCGCCACGTTCGCGACCATGGGCCTCATGACCCTGGCGGCCTCGAGCATCTTCTGGCAGCTGCCACCCGATCCGGAGGGCATTCCTGCCAAGCTGGTGCCCGTGGAGACGGATGCGGTGGACAACGTCTAGGGCGTGTCATCCTTCATTTCGCCCCCGCGAAAGCCTGCGGCGCGGTGCAGTGCGAGGCGCGCCCGGGCTTCAGGCCGGATATACGGCGCCCAGGATGCGTGCGCCGCGGGCGCCGGTCACCGAGGGCAGGCTGGCGGTACGGCGCTCCATGGCCTGGCGTGCCAGCCAGGCGAAGGCCGTGGCCTCGACCTGCAGCGGCGGCAGTCCCGCCTGCGCGGATGACTGCACCCGCACGCCCGGCAATGCGGCGGCCAGTCCTCGCATCAGGGCGCCATTGAGCGCGCCGCCGCCGCAGACGAAGAGTTGCCGGCACGCTTCACCGTGGCGCAGCAATGCCTCGGCGCAGGTCTGGACGGTCAGGGCGGTGAGTGTCGCCTGCACGTCTTCGGCCCGGGCGGCGCCGTGCCGCGCCAGGTGGGCCGACAGCCATTCGGCGTTGAACAGGTCGCGGCCCGTGCTGCGCGGCGGCGTGCGGGCGAAGAAGGGCTCGGATCTGAGCGCCTCCAGCAGCGCGGGCAGCACCTGGCCCGTGTCGCCCCAGGCGCCGTCGGCATCGAAGGGCTGGCCGGTGTGTTGCCGGCACCACGAGTCCAGCAGCGCATTGCCGGGGCCGCAGTCGAAGCCGATCGGGGCCGCGCCGCAAGCCGCAAGCACGCTGAGGTTGGCGATGCCCCCGATGTTGAGGACCGCGACCGCGGCCTGCGCGCGGCCGAACCAGTCCTGGTGGAAGGCCGGCACCAGCGGCGCGCCCTGGCCGCCCGCCGCCAGATCGCGGCTGCGGAAATCGGCGACCACGTCGATGCCGGTGAGTTCTGCCAGCAGCGCGGGGTTCTGCAGCTGCAGCGTATAGCCGGTGCCGTCGAATTCCAGCGGGCGGTGCCGCACCGTCTGCCCGTGGGCGCCGATGGCCTGCACGGCACTGGCCGGCCGGCCGCTGGCCGCGAGCAGATCCGCCACCACCGCTGCGTAGACCCGGGACAGGGCATTGCCGGCGAGCGCGGCGCGGTGCAATTCGTCAGTGCCGCTGTGATTGAGGGCCAGCAGTTCGGCGCGCAAGTCCGCCGGAAGCGGCGCCGTCGCATGCCGGAGCACGCGCGCGCCGGACCCCTCCTGGGGAAACTCCGCCAGCACGCCGTCCACGCCATCGAGCGAGGTGCCGGACATCAATCCGATGTAGCAAGCCGCCTGCATAGTGTGCGCTGTGCCCGCAACGGCCGGTTGGCGCGGGCGGGCGCCTTCAGTCTGCGCTGGCCAGCGTGGACTGGTTGGCGGTCTGCAGTTCGATGCGCATCGTGGCGGCGAGGCGGTCGAACTCGGGCCGCGCGGCGGCGCTGAGCTGGGTGGCCTCGCTCTGGCGCGCCATGGCCATCGGGTCCTGTTGCATGCCCCGGACGCGGAACTCGAAATGCAGATGCGGGCCGGTGGCCCAGCCGGTCTGGCCGACGTTGCCGATGGTCTGGCCCTGGGCCACGCTCTGGCCACGGGTGACGCCGATGCGGCTGAGGTGGGCGTAGACCGTGACGTAGTCGTTGCGATGGCGCACGAAGATCACGTTGCCATAGCCGTTCTGCACGCCGGCGAATTCGACCACGCCGTCGCCCACGGTGCGCACCGGGGTGCCGCTCGGCGCGGCGAAGTCGGTGCCCAGGTGGGCGCGCCACTGGTGCAGGATGGGGTGGAAGCGGTTCGAGAAACCGCTGGAGACGCGCGTGAACTGCAGCGGTGCGCTGAGGAAGGCCCGGTTCAGGCTCTGGCCGTCCAGGCTGTAGTACGCACCCTTTTCTCCCTTGGGCTGGAACCACATGGCCTGCAGTGCCTTGCCGTCGTTGACGAACTCGGCGCTCAGCACGCGGCCGGCGCGCAGCACTTCGCCGTCCGCCTCTATCGTTTCGTAAACGACGGTAAAGCGGTCGCCCTTGCGCAGGCTGCGGCGGAAGTCGATGCTGCTGGAGAAAATCTCGGCGATCTGGCTGCCGACCGACTCGGGAATGCTGGAGGCGTCCGTGGCGGCCAGCAGCGAGGACTGGATCACGCCGCTGCCGAGCCGGCTGGACACCGTCGTCGGGGCCGACTCGATGTGGCTCGCGAAGCCGTCCTGGGTCTTCTCCACCACCAGGCGCTGGAACTGCTCGGCGTCGTCGGCGCTCCAGCGCACCGTCAGGCGCAGCAGTTGATGCTCGTCCGAGGCCTCGACCGACACCAGCCGGCCGACCCGCCCGAGCACGGCCTGGCGGGCGCGCTCGTCGCGGCGCAGGAAGGTGGCCGCCGCCGGGTCGTTCACGCCCAGGCGCTGCAGCAGGGAGTCGGCCGTGTCGGTCGAGCGCGTGGTCTCCGTGCGGAACAGGCGCATCGGGTGCGCATCCAGCGCTTCCAGAGGCGCGGTGGCGGGCAGGGGCTGGACGGATTGCAGGATTTGCCTGACAGGCAGATCGGCCGGGTCGGGGGCCAGGTTGGCCACGGCAAAAGCGCCTCCGCCGCCGAACAGCAGCAGTGCGCCGACCGCTGCGGCGACGCGTTGGGGATGCTGGATGCTGTGGGCCGCGCGGGTCAGGAATGCCTGCCCGACGGCCATGAAACCGTTGTTCAAAAGATCTATCCCCAGAAGGAATTCGCTGTAGCGGGGCGGGAGGCCAATGCCGGCGGCCCTGCAATGTTCTTGGGAGGTGTTCTTTGCACGCCTCGGCAGCGGGGTGCAAAAAGCGGGCCACTTAAAATCCGCGTGGCGGGCTGGCCGGAAGTATACCGACGCCCCAACCCGCGGCATCTGAAAAAACCCTTATGAACCAACCAGTCGCTAAAAGCCATCCCGTCACCGATCGTGTAGGACAGGCGCTCGAGATTTCGCTGCGCGGGGCCGACGAATTGCTGCCGCAGTCCGAGTGGGTGCGGAAGCTGGCCCGCTCGGAAGCCACCGGCACGCCGCTGCGCATCAAGCTCGGGCTGGACCCGACCGCGCCGGACATCCACCTGGGCCACACCGTCGTGCTCAACAAGATGCGCCAGCTGCAGGACCTGGGGCACCAGGTGATCTTCCTGATCGGCGACTTCACGACGCTGATCGGCGACCCTTCCGGGCGCGACACGACGCGGCCGCCGCTGACGGCCGAGCAGATCAAGGCCAATGCCGACACCTACTACCGGCAGGCCAGCCTGGTGCTCGACCCGTCCCGGACCGAGGTCCGCTACAACAGCGAATGGTGCGCGCCGCTGGGCGCGGTCGGCATGATCCAGCTGGCGTCCAAGTACACCGTGGCGCGGATGATGGAGCGCGACGATTTCCACAAGCGCTTCACGGGCGGCCTGTCGATCAGCCTGCACGAGTTCCTGTACCCGCTGCTGCAGGGCTATGACTCGGTGGCGCTCGGGAGCGACCTCGAACTCGGCGGCACCGATCAGAAGTTCAACCTGCTCATGGGGCGGCATCTGCAGCAGGAGAACGGCATGGAGCCGCAGTGCGTGCTCACCATGCCGCTGCTCGAAGGCCTGGACGGCGTGCAGAAGATGTCCAAGAGCAAGAACAACTACATCGGCATCAGCGAGGACGCCAACAGCATGTTCGCCAAGACGCTGTCGATTTCCGACGAGCTGATGTGGCGCTGGTACACGCTGCTGAGCTTCCGCTCGCTGGGCGAGATCGCCGCGCTGAAGGCCGAGGTGGCGGCCGGCCGCAATCCCAAGGATGCCAAGGTGGCGCTGGCCAGGGAGCTGACCACGCGCTTCCACAGCGCGGCGGCGGCCGACGCGGCCGAGCAGGACTTCCAGAACCGCAGCAAGGGCGGCGTGCCGGACGTGATCCCGGAGGCTTCGCTGTCCGGCGCGCCGCTGGCGGTGTCCGCGCTGCTCAAGCAGGCCGGGCTGGCGCCGTCGACCTCAGAGGCCAACCGCCTGATCGACGGCGGCGGCGTGCGGGTGGATGGCAGCCCGGTGTCGGACCGGGGGCTCAAGCTCGGTGCCGGCGTCTACGTGGTCCAGGTCGGCAAGCGCAAGTTCGTGCGGGTGAGCCTGGGCTGATTTTCCGCTGGTTTTTTGAGGGAAAAATGGCTGTGGCCCAGGTAATTCCTGGGCTTTATGCTATATATTTTGTAGCGTTTGTCCTCAGTCCAGATCGGTCTCGGTATCGGGGTCCGGCACGTCGCCGATGGTCTGGCGCGTCATGGCCGCCTGCATGCGCAGCCAGTCGCGGAAGGCCTTGACCTCGGGCCGGGCGGCGCGGCGCGGGGCGATCAGCAGCCAGTAGGCCAGCGGCGAGTCCAGCTTGTGCTGCGGCAGCACCTCGACCAGGTCGCCTGCGGCCAGGCTGTCGGCCACCAGCGGCATGCGGGCCAGCGCCACGCCCTGGCCGGCCAGCGCCGCCTGCGCGATCTGGTGCGCGTAGTTGAAGTACAGCCAGCGCCGCGGCGCCAGCCTGCCCACGCCGTGCGCCTCGGCCCAGCGCTGCCAGCTCAGCCACTCGGTGTGGTGCGAGTGGTAGAGGTCGCCGGCCTCGATCAGGGTGAAGCGGTTCAAGTCGGCCGGTTCGCGCAGCGGCGTGCCGTCCTGCAGCAGCCAGGGGCTGGCCACCACGGCCAACTGCTCGCCGAACAGCCGCTCCGCGCCCGAGGCGATGCGCGCCGGCACGCTGTAGCGCAGCGCCACGTCGACGTCGGTGGTTTCCAGGTCCACCGGAACGTCGGTGGCGTCGATGCGGATGTCGATGTCCGGGTGGTCGCGCTGGAAGGCTTCGAGCCGGGGGATCAGCCACATCGACGCGAACGAGGCCCAGGTGCTGATGGACACGCTGCGGCGCCCCGCCGTCTGGCGGATCTGCTGCACCGCGCTGTCCATGCTGTAGAGGCTGGGCTGGACCGCGCGCAGCAGTTGGGCGCCCGCGCCGGTCAGTTCCACCGCGCGCGTGTGGCGCAGGAACAGCGGCACGCCCACGTCCTCTTCCAGCGACTGGATCTGCCGGCTCACCGCGGACTGGGTCAGCGACATCTCCTCCGCCGCGGCGCGGAAGTTGAGGTGGCGGGCGACGGCCTCGAAGGCGCGCAGGCAGCCCAGACTGATCGGGCGGGTACGCAGTGGCAGATGGGGAGTCATGGGGTGGCAGCCGGGCGGCCGTCATTGATGCGCATGAAGAATCAATGCCGCGCCGCGATTTCATTGGACCAGGGATGTGAAGGCCTTGATTATGAATGCCTCTCCCACCCTCCGCAGGAGCCCGTCATGGTCCACGCATTGTCAATCAAAGAACAAGAATCGCACGCCGTCGGCAGTGCTCGCGCCGGTGCGTTCCGCACCACCGGCGGCGGCATGCTGGTGCTGCGTCAGGGCGCTGCGTGGGTCACCATCGACGCCGGCGGTGCGGCCACGCCGCCGCACCGGCACGGGGTGGCGCCGCGCGGCGGGGACTGGTTCCTGGCCCAGGGCGACCGGCTCGGCGTGCCCGCCGGGCGCCGGGTGGTGGTGGAGTCGCTCGACGCGGCGGGTATCCGCTTCGACTGGCGGCCCGCCAGCGCCATGGCGCCCGGCGCGCTGCACGCCCTGCAGCGGTGCATGCTGTCCGCAGCGGCCCTGGCGCGCGGCGTGGCCTGCTGGACCGCCCATGCGCTGGCTTCGCGCGGCCGGCCGGCCGCGGTGGTGCGCAAGTGAACGGACCGCTGTAGGCCGGAGCTGACGGGCAACTCCCGTCCCAGACGACATGCGCGGGGCGCCGCGCTCCCTAGTCTGGAGGCCTACTCGGCGGCCCCCGGCGGGCCGCCCGAACCCTCCGGAGACGCCATGTTCACCCCCCCGCCATCCACCACCAGCGCACGCCCGGCGTTGCGGCTGCAGCAGCAGTCCCCGCGCGGCGCCGTGACACTGAACCGCCTGCAGCAGCAACAAGGTGCCACCGAATTCCAGAGCGGCATCCGCAAGGCGCCGCCCGCCCGCGTGCCGCGCGCACCGGCCGGCCCGGGTAGCACCTCCGTGGGCACGCCCGGTGAACAGCCGGCGCAGCCCCCGGGCAGCGGCCTGCGCAATCCGCGCGAAGTCAAGTCCTACGTCGAAGAATCCAACCTCAACCAGGACGCCTGACACGAGGGCGCGCGTCAGCTTCTAGCGCCCCGCCTGCAGCTGCCGCAGATCGTGGCGGTAGCCCTGCAGGCGCTCGACCATGGTCTGGCGCTGCGCCGGCGTGGCCAGTGCGTGCAATTGGGCGAAGGTCTCGCAGCCTTCGCGCTGCAGCGCGGCCTGGTAGCGGCGGTAGGCGGGGTCGGGCGAGTCCAGGGCGCGTTCGAGCAGCGCGCGCACTTCGGCACGCGCCTGCTCCGGCGGCGGCTTGTCCTGTGCCAGCCGGCCCAGGGCCTGCAGCAGTTCCTGCTGCCGCTGCAGCCGCTCGGCGTAGCGGCGCTGCGGGTCGAAGCCGGTGCGCGCGAGGCGTTCCTGCAAGGCTTCGCGCTGCGCCGGGTTCAGGCGGCCATACAGCATCTCGCTGCGCTCGCGCACTTCCTTGACGCGCCGCGACTGCTGGTCGGCCGGCGTGGCGTCCATCCATTGCTTGCGGTACTTGGCGTTGTTGCTGTCGAACTTGCTGCGGATGTTGTCGATCTGCCCGGGCTGCAGGTTCAGTACCGACACGGCCACCGGGCCTTCGGCACGCCGCATGAGGGCCTGCAGCCGCTCGCGCAGCTCGTCCACCAGGCGGCAGGCGCTGTCGGCGGTGATGTCCTGCGCGGCGGCGTCCTGGGCCTGCTGCAGCAGGGCGTCGATCTGCGGCAGCTCGGCGCTGCGGTGCCATTGCAGCAGCGCGTCGAGTTCCTGGCGCACCTGGCGCGACTGGCCGCTGTCGAAATCCACGTAGCCGTCGAGCCACCAGTAGGCCAGTTGCGGCGACTGGTCGTAGGCCAGCCGCATGGCGCTGCAGGCCTGCAGCAGCGCCACCGCCAGCAGGGCGCCGGCGGCCGCGCCGATAATCCGCAGCCAGGCTCCGGCGGCGCGCCGGGGCGGTGTCGATGGCAGGCGAGAAGGAGCGGGCATGGCGGGGCTGGACGTGGTGGTGATGGCGGCGGGCAAGGGTACGCGGATGAAAAGCCGCCTGCCCAAAGTGTTACACCGGCTTGCCGGGCGGCCCATGGTGCGCCATGTGCTCGATGCGGTGGCGGCGCTCGGGGCGCGCCGCGTGGTGCTCGTCACCGGCCACGGCGCCGAGGCGGTCGAGGCCGCGCTGCGCCCGGGGGCCGGCCAGGCCCTGCCGTTTGCGCTGGACTTCGCCCGCCAGGAGCCGCAACTGGGCACCGGCCATGCCGTGCAGCAGGCCGCGCCGCTTCTGCCGGAAGATGGCACGGTGCTGGTGCTCAACGGCGACGTGCCGCTGATCACCGCCGCCACGCTGCGGGCGCTGGCCGCTGCCGCGGCCGACGGCGCGCTGGCCGTGCTCACCATCGCGCTGGACGACCCGAGCGGCTATGGCCGCATCGTGCGCGACGCCCGGGGCGCCGTGCGCGCCATCGTCGAGCACAAGGATGCGAGCGCGGCCGAGCGCGCCATCCGCGAGACCAACGCCGGCATGATGGCCGTGCCGGGCGCGCGCCTGCGCGGCTGGCTGGCGCGCCTGCACAACCGCAACGCCCAGGGCGAGTACTACCTCACCGACATCGTGGCCCTGGCCGTGGCCGACGGCGTGCCGGTGCGCGCCGTGACCACCGAGGACGCGGTGGAAGTCGCCGGCGTCAACAGCCCGGCGCAACTGGCGGCGCTGGAGCGCGCCTTCCAGCGCCGCCAGGCCGAGCGGCTGATGGAAGCCGGCGTGCGCCTGGCCGACCCGGCGCGCTTCGACCTGCGCGGCACGCTGCAGTGCGGCGCGGACGTGGAGATCGACGTCGGCTGCGTCTTCGAGGGCGAGGTGAGCCTGGGCGAGGGCGTGCGCATCGGTGCGCACTGCGTGATCGCCGATGCGCGCATCGCCGCCGGCGCGGTGATCCACCCGTTCAGCCACGTCGCCGGCGGTGCGGTGGACAAGGGCGGTGCCGTGGAAGTGGGCGAGGGCGCGCTGGTCGGCCCGTTCGCGCGGCTGCGCCCCGGCGCCCGGCTGGGCGCGCAGGTGCACATCGGCAACTTCGTCGAGGTCAAGAATTCCACCCTGGCCGAGGGCGCCAAGGCCAACCACCTGGCCTACCTGGGCGACGCCACGGTGGGCGCGCGGGTCAACTACGGCGCGGGCAGCATCACCGCCAACTACGACGGCGTGCACAAACACCGCACCGTGATCGGCGACGACGTGCAGGTCGGCAGCAACTGCGTGCTGGTGGCGCCGGTCACGCTGGGCGCCGGCAGCACCGTGGCGGGCGGCTCCACCATCACCAAGGACACGCCGGCCGGCGCGCTGGCCGTCGCGCGCGGGCGGCAGGTGAGCATCGAGCACTGGAAGCGCCCGGTGCGCACGGCGCAAGGCCGATGAGCGCCGCGCCCCCGCTGCGGGACGTGGCCGCGCTGCAGTCCGCACTGGCCGCGCGCGAGGCCGAACTGGCCGCCGCGCGGGCGGAGCTGGAGGATTTCTTCCGCGTCGCCTCGCACGACCTGCGCGCGCCGCTGCGCCATCTGAAGGCCTTCGGCGGCCTGCTGCGCGAGCGCTTGCAGGACCTGGGCGGGGATGCCGAGGCGCTGGAGTTCCTGGCCACCATGGACCAGTCCACCGCGCTCATGGGGCGCATGGTGGACGGGCTGCTGATGCTCTCGCGCATCGGCCGAGCTCCGCTCACCGTGCTGCCGCTGGACCTGGCCGCGCTCGCGGCCGAGGTGCGCGACGACCTCCACGCCGAAGCCGCCGGCCGCAGCGTGGAATGGCAGATCGCGCCCGACCTGCCGGCCTGCCACGGTGACCCGGCCCTGGTGCGGCAACTGCTGCAGCACCTGCTGGGCAATGCGCTCAAGTTCACGCGCCGCCAGCCGGTGGCGCGGATCGCGGTCGGCGGGCAGTACGTCGCGGGGGGCGCGGTGGAGTTCTTCATGCGCGACAACGGCGTGGGCTTCAATCCCGCAGCCGCGGGGCGGCTCTTCGGCGTGTTCGAGCGCCTGCACGGCGCGGCGGAGTTCGAGGGCCTGGGCGTGGGCCTGGCGGCGGTGCGGCGCATCGCCGAGCGCCACGGCGGCAGTGCGCGGGCCGAGGCGGCGCCGGACGCGGGCTGCACGGTCTACGTCCGGCTGGGCGTTCCGGCATGAGTGGATTGCTATATTAATAATAGCTAATAGCCCAGGTATTTAATGGGCTAGAGGCATTTTTGGCTTGAATTTTGCGCATTTCAGGCTGAAAAAGGCCTTGACGTTGCGCACGTGCGCGTCGGCATGGAACAGGCGCTGCGCCAGCGCCAGGTAGTCCGGCATGTCGCGGCTGCGCACCACCAGCACGAAGTCCGGCCCGGGCGACACGCGGTAGCACTGCTGCACCGCCGGCTCGGCCACCGCGCGCGCCTCGAAGGCGTCGAGCCGGGCGGCGTCCTGGCCGTCCAGCGTGATCTCCACCAGCGCCGTCAGCCCGTGGCCCAGCAGCGGCGCCAGCCGGTCGCCGTCCAGCAGCGCCACCTGGCGCGCGATCAGGCCGGCCTCCACCAGCCGGCGCACGCGGCGCAGGCAGGTCGGCGGCGACACGTGCGCCGCCTCGGCCAGCGCCTGGTTGCTGCGCGAGGCGTCTTCCTGCAGCAATTCCAGCAACCGCCAGTCGGTCGCATCAAGCGTGATTTCGTTCATCTGTGGAGATTGCATGAATGAATATTGCCTGGGGTGTGGATGGTGAAATCCTAGGTCATATTCATGCGAGTTTTATTGATTAATTTCCTTTGGGCGGCCCTAGCATTGCGTATTCATCAGTCAACAAGGCCACTCCATGTGCGGCATCGTCGGCGCGGTTTCCACGCGCAACATCGTTCCCATCCTCGTGCAGGGCCTGCAGCGGCTGGAGTACCGCGGCTATGACTCCTGCGGCGTGGCGGTGTACGACACGGCCGCGGCGCTCTCGTCACAGGGGCCGCTGATGCGCGCGCGCAGCACCGCGCGCGTGGCCGAACTGCTAGCGCAGGTCAATGCCGGCGCGGTGCAGGGCACGACCGGCATCGCCCACACCCGCTGGGCCACGCACGGCGCGCCCGCGGTGCACAACGCGCATCCGCACTTCAGCCATGGCCCGGGCGCGGTCGATGGCTCCGCCGCGCGCCCCGGCCGCATCGCGCTGGTGCACAACGGCATCATCGAGAACCACGACGCGCTGCGCAGCCGGCTGGAGGCGCGCGGCTATGTGTTCGCCAGCCAGACCGACACGGAAGTCATCGCCCACCTGATCGACAGCCTGTACGACGGCGACCTGTTCGAGGCGGTGCAGGCGGCCATCCTGCAACTGCGCGGCGCCTACGCCATTGCCGTGTTCTGCCGCGACGAGCCGCACCGCGTGGTCGGCGCGCGCGCCGGCTCGCCGCTGATCCTGGGCGTGGGCCCGCAGGGCGGCGAGCATTTCCTGGCCAGCGACGCCATGGCCCTGGCCGGCGTGACCGACCAGATCGTCTACCTGGAAGAGGGCGACGTGGTCGACCTGCAGCTGGGCCGGTACTGGATCGTGCAGCGCGGCAAGGACGGCGTGCTGCGCCCGCTCGACGCCGCCGCGCGCCCGGTGCGCACCGTGCTCGCCCACAGCGGCGCGGCCGAGCTGGGCCCCTACCGCCACTACATGCAGAAGGAAATCTTCGAGCAGCCGCGCGCCATCGCCGACACGCTCGAAGGCATAGAAGGCATCGTGCCCGAGCTGTTCGACGGCGTCGCCCCGCACGGCGGCACCGGCGCCAGCGCCTGGCGCGTGTTCCAGGACATCGACCGCGTGCTGATCCTGGCCTGCGGCACCAGCTACTACAGCGGCTGCACCGCCAAGTACTGGCTCGAAGGCATCGCCAGGATCCCGACCCAGGTCGAGATCGCCAGCGAGTACCGCTACCGCAGTTCCGTGCCCGACCCGCGCACGCTGGTCGTCACCATCAGCCAGTCCGGCGAGACCGCCGACACCCTGGCCGCGCTGCAGCATGCGCGCAGCCTGGGCATGGAACAGACCCTGACCATCTGCAACGTCGCCACCAGCGCCATGGTGCGCGAATGCAAGCTGGCCTACATCACGCGCGCCGGCGTCGAGATCGGCGTGGCCTCCACCAAGGCCTTCACCACCCAGCTCGCCGGCCTGTTCCTGCTCACGCTCACGCTGGCGCAGGTGCGCGGGCATCTGGACGCCGAGGCCGAGGCCCGGCACCTCAAGGCCATGCGCCACCTGCCCGCCGCGCTGCAGGCCGTGCTGGCGCTGGAGCCGCAGATCATCGGCTGGGCCGAGGCCTTCGCCGCCAAGGACCACGCCCTGTTCCTGGGCCGCGGCCTGCACTACCCGATCGCCCTGGAAGGCGCGTTGAAGCTCAAGGAGATCACCTACATCCACGCCGAGGCCTACGCCGCCGGCGAACTCAAGCACGGCCCGCTGGCGCTGGTCACCAGCGACATGCCGGTGGTCACGGTCGCGCCCAACGACGCGCTGCTGGAAAAGCTCAAGAGCAACCTGCAGGAAGTCCGCGCCCGCGGCGGCGTGCTCTACGTGCTGGCCGACGCCGACACCCACATCGAGCGCGCAGAAGGCATGCACGTGATCCGCATGCCCGAACACTACGGCCCGCTCAGCCCGCTGCTGCACGTGGTCCCGCTGCAACTGCTGGCCTACCACACCGCCTGCGCGCGCGGCACGGACGTGGACAAGCCGCGGAACCTGGCGAAGAGTGTGACGGTGGAGTGAGGGGAGGGCACTGGTCCGCGGCGTCATAAAGTCACAATAGATGTGGTCATTTTTATGAGCGGCTTATATGGAAGCCTCTCGGATTACAAGTAACCTTTGTGCGTGAAGAATCAGGGGGCAGGGCTGCAGTCTTATATCCGGCCTGTTGTGCAGGCTGGTATGCCCGCTGGCCCTGATGGCATTCGCTGATGAGGCTCCCATCTAATCTTACTGTGTCATAAATTTCATAATTCGATCTTCCGGACTTCGATTTGGAGGATCGATGAATGCAGCCGAGCGCTTCGATAGCTATCTGGAGCACCTGAGCGAAGGCCTGGGTCACGTGGACCGGCATGCGGGCCTTCGCGGTTACTGC